>BNUP01000001.1 GCA_025997455.1 Fibrobacterales bacterium
TGTCATATTTGTCCTAATGCGTTTTTTCAACACCACCGGTCCTTGCAACCTAACCGACCACTATATGCTCCCCCCCGAGGAGCGACTAGTAGGGGCACAACTCTCCCGTTATATCCAAGACAAACTCTACTGGGTACTCCATGCCCCCAGACAAACCGGCAAAACCACATTTTTGCAAAGTTGGGCAAGGGAAATCAACGCAAGCGGCGAGGCTGTGGCGTGCTATGTGACTGTGGAAACTTGCCAAGGGATTACTGCCATCGATGCAGCTATGCGAACCATAAGTCAAATGATTTGCGAGGCGGCAATAGCAAATGGTTTACCTATACCAGAACTTTCTTTTGACAAACCAGAAGCTTTGCTATACCAAACCGTTAGACTCTGGTCTGAGTTAATAGCTCCCAAGCCTTTGATAATTTTGTTCGATGAGGTAGATGTGCTTGAGGGCGATGCCCTCATTAGTTTTTTACGACAGTTAAGGGCTGGCTTTGCAGAAAGAGGAATAGGCACATATCCTATTTCCGTAGCCCTCGTAGGCATGCGTGATTTAAAAGACTATATCACCAAGGCCAAGAACGGCAAGCAAGTGAGCCCCGGCTCGCCGTTCAACATCAAAGAAGATTCGGCATCGTTGTCCAATTTTACAAAAGAAAACATTGCACGATTGTTTGCTCTTCGCACGGCGGAAACAGGGCAGCAAATAGAGCAAGCCGCACTCGATTATGTTTGGGAGCAGTCAAGAGGACAGCCTTGGATTGTGAACAATTTATTTAAACGGGCAACCATGCGCATTTTAGACAGGGACGATTATTCCTCCGTAACCCTTGCTCATGTCCAAGAGGCGAGGCATCAGATGATTCTTGCCCGCGAGACCCATTTGGATGCTCTTGCCTACAGATTAGACGACCCCAAAATCCGTCAAATTATAGAGAGTCTTATGATCGGTGAGTCAGACCCTAACCTAAGCAGTAGCGAATCTTTTAGGCTTTGCTTGGATTTGGGGCTAGTGTCTAAAGACGATGGCGTGGTACAGGTGGCAAACCCTATTTACCGCGAAATTTTGGCAAGGTTTATGACTGTAGGCGAACAGGATGCCATCCCCAAGCCTGAATGGAAATGGAAAAATGACGACGGCACGCTCGACATGGATGCCCTGCTCAAGGAGTTCCAAAAATTTTGGCGGGCAAACGCGGATGAATGGGAAGAAAAATCCGATTACACGGAGGCGTTTCCGCACACTCTGCTTATGGCTTTTTTGCAAAGAGTGGTGAATGGCGGCGGGCGTATAGATAGAGAGTACGCTGCGGGCAGGGGGCGCATGGATTTGCTTGTGGAATACGGCGGACAAAAATATATAATAGAAATTAAGATAACCCGTTACAACAAATCAATTGAGTCTGTGAAAAAAGAAGGCTTTGAGCAAATTCGCAAATATCGCGACACGGCAGCACCCGGTGCTCCCGCTTATTTGGTTGTTTTTGACCGCAGGCACATCAAGGCTATCAAAGGCAAAACCGGCAAGCGGAGGGATGGCGAACCCGCACCTTGGGACGAGCGCATCTCGTGGGAGGTGGTGGACGGCATCACCGTGGTTGGAGGATGAGAAAGAATTTCGTCTTGTCGATGCCGTGACCGACACTTTCGCAAAGCACTTTTATCCATGCATGTCCTTTCATTGTGAAGGAATTGGGTGCATTTTCACTTTTGTAATCTCTGAAGAACTCCAGTTTTACTAAATTGAGAGTCAATTGAGTTTTTAGAGATTTTCTATATTTACTTGTATGAAAAATCTCTTCACCAAGTGTTATCCCTACTTAGCGGTAGCGATGTATGTTGCAATTTTCCTCCTGAAAATATTTGAAATCGGGCAGGTAACTAAAATTTTAATACCGATATTTGTGGTTGCGGTGTTTGCTCGAAGTTTTTTTAACGGAAGCGGCGTTAAACTTGTCAATATAGGGTTATTTTTTGTTGTGATTGGTGATTGGATGTTTAACCTCATTCCGTATCCTATCTTTCAACAGTTGCCGGTGGCAGTGTTTGTTGTAACTCATATATGCTTAATTATTTTTTATCTCTCATTGCAAAAATTTACAAAAAGAGACTTGCCGTATCTCATTCCATTTCTCATTTTTGATGTTGCCTTTTACTCATTTGTTTTCGCGGACATAACAATGTCATTGATGAAAATTGTTTTGCCTCTTTATCTTCTTTTACTTTCGGTTATGGCTTGGCGGGCAACTGTATTGAAGTTTAACGCAAATATGCAATGCGAGTATAAAAAAATTCTTTTTGGCTCGCTAATGTTTTTCTTAACCGATGTTTCTGTGTTTGCTCAAGTTATTTATCCCGAACAATTTTTATTTGTTGTTTCGACTTGGCTTTTGTATCCGCCTGCACTTATATTGATAAGTTTAATAAAAAAGCATAGTGCTCCGTCAAATTCAGGAAACCTCTAAAAACTCCCTTTGTAACACAATTCCACAGATTTGAGTTTTTAGAGACGACGGCGATCCTGCGAGCATTCGCCGCAGGACGACATTATCACCATAAAAAACGCAGTTCGCCCATGTTGCTTGGTACATCGAGCAAAGATTGTTTTGTGTTAGTGGTCGCATGACCTTTTTTAAAAAGTTCAATGTACCTGTCTATAGCCACAACCACTTCTCGATATTTTGAAACCATTTCCCATTAGCACTGTTCTTTGGAAGAAAATTTGATATTTTAACTATTTTATGACACTACCAAAAAAATTCCATCATTTCCCCTTGCAATTCTAAAAGGGCGGGTTAAAAACCACGCCACTACATCCACCTTCTCCCCACTCTATTCTTTACTCTCCACTATTTGCTCTTTACTCTTTACTCTTTCAACTTTTTCTACCTTCCCCTTAATCTTCACTTCAAGGAGAAGGATAATGGCGAGAACAGCGGCAAAAACAAATGAATCTGCGATTGGAATCGTGGAATTGGAGAGTTCCAAAAAGGCGTTTATTGACTCCTTTAACCTGCACTTACATCGCACGCTTGCACGAGACAGATACGAGGCGGCGGAATATGAGAAGTTTCAGGCTATCGCTTATGCGGTGCGCGACCGTTTGATAGACAGATGGATTAAAACTCAACAGACATACTACAAGCAAAATGTCAAAAGGGTTTATTATTTATCATTAGAGTTTTTAATGGGCAGGTCGCTCGGTAATGCAATTTTGAATATCGATATTGAAAAGGAAGTCGCCGAGGCTATGCACGAACTTGGGCTTAATTTGGAAGAGTTGCGCGATGTTGAAAAAGATGCGGGACTCGGCAACGGCGGCTTGGGTCGTTTGGCAGCGTGTTTCTTGGATTCTATGGCAACGCTTGAATTGCCCGCTATGGGAATGGGACTCCGCTATGAATTTGGAATGTTTAATCAGAAAATAGAAGGCGGTCAGCAGAAAGAATACCCCGATGAATGGTTGCGATTCCCAAATCCTTGGGAGTTTGCGCGGACTTCGGGCGTTATGCAGGTGAATTTCGGCGGACGAGTTGAGAGTTATATAGAAGGCGGTGAGACCCGCTACCACTGGCACGCAGAGGAAGTTGTTGAGGCTATGCCTTATGACACTCCAATTCCCGGTTATCATAATAATACGGTGAATACCCTCCGCCTGTGGAGTGCACAATCTAACGCTTTCAATTTGCAGACTTTTAACGAAGGAAGGTACGTAGACGCCGTGGGTAAAGTTGAGGAATGGGAATCCATAACCAAAGTTCTCTACCCGAACGACTCTTCTGTCAACGGGAAAAAACTTCGTTTAAAGCAACAGTATTTTTTGTGTTCCGCGAGTTTGCAAGATATTTTGCGCCGCTACGAACGCGGAAACGATGTGCAGGCGGCAATTGAAAAATTGGCAAAAACTGCTAAGGTTGCGGCAAACGGATTAACTCTTTTGGATTTGAAATTTGAAGACCGCAGAAAACTTTTGTTGAATTTGCCGAATAAAATCGCAATTCAATTGAACGATACGCACCCTGCAATCGCTATTCCCGAACTGTTGCACAGACTCATTGACATTTACGGTTTAACTTGGGCAGATGCTTGGTCAATAACCACGCAAATTTTCGCTTACACAAACCATACGCTAATGCCTGAGGCTTTGGAAAAGTGGTCGGTGTCTATATTTGAGGAATTGCTCCCGCGCCATTTGCAACTCATTTATGAGATTAACGCAAAATTCTTGGAACAGGTTTGGACAAAGTTTCCCGGCGACAGCGACCGCGTTACCCGTATGTCGATAATTCAAGAGGGCGGAGAAAAACAGGTTAGAATGGGTTATCTCTCTGTTGTAGGTTCGCATTCGGTAAATGGCGTTGCGGCACTCCACAGCGAACTTTTGAAGACGAGTTTATTCAAAGATTTTTATGAATTGTTCCCCGAACGGTTTAACAACAAAACGAACGGTGTAACTCCGCGCCGTTGGGTTGCAAAAGCAAATCCTGCGATGTCGCTCATTATCAGTAAAAAAATCGGCGATTCGTGGATCGGTAATTTGGACAAAATAAACGGACTCGAAAAGTTTGCGGACGATGAAGGTTTTCAAGCCGATTTTGTGAATGCAAAAGTTGAGAATAAAAAGAAGTTTATAAGCGTTCTCAAAACCGTGCAGGATATAGATATAATTAACCCTGATTCGCTTTTTGATGTTCAGGTTAAAAGAATTCACGAGTATAAACGGCAACTTTTGAACATTATGCACGCGGTTTATCTGTTAAAGCGCATACAGAAAGGTCAGCAGGTTCAACCCAGAACCATTTTGATAGGAGGAAAATCTGCTCCGGGTTATTGGATGGCAAAGCAGATTATTTGGTTGGTGAATGTTGTGGGGGAGAAGATTAAGGAAGAGCCGAAAGCGAAAGGCGTTTTGCAATTGATTTTCCTTGAGAACTACCGTGTCTCATACGCGGAAAAAATAATTCCCGCCGCAGATTTATCCGAGCAAATTTCCACTGCGGGAACAGAGGCGAGCGGAACGGGTAATATGAAATTCGCATTGAACGGTGCACTTACAATCGGCACGCTTGACGGAGCCAATGTTGAGATGTGTGAAAATGTCGGGCGTGAGAATATATACATATTCGGCAAAACGGTTGAGGATGTTCAAAGAATTACCTCTCAAGGTTATCATCCGAGAGAGTATTATGAATCATCTTCGGACATTCGTGAAGTTTTGGATTTTATTCGCACGCTGAATTATCCCGAATGCCCCTTTGCTCCCATAGTTGAGAGTTTGCTCAACCGCGACCAGTATTTGCTGCTCGCCGATTTCCCGTCTTATCTTGAAACACAGGATTTGGTCGCAAGGGAATATGCAGATAAAAAACTCTGGACGAGAAAGGCAATTTTGAATGTTGCTCGAATGGGCGGTTTTTCATCTGACCGCACCATAAAGCAATACAATGACGAGATTTGGCGGACACCCAGTGTGAAAATCGGATAAAAGTGTATCGCCTCGCGCTAACATCGCTTTTTATAATTGCTTTCGCGGCGCAGGCGGCATTTTCGGCACAGAAAAATATTCTCATTCTAAATTCTTACGAGCAGGGTTTTGCTTGGAGCGACGATATAAATAAAGGTATTTGGAATATTTTTATAGACAGCGTGAATATAAATGTGCATATATTACACATGAATATTCCAACGGAGCAGATGTTTCCGAGTTTCACGGGGGACAATAGCAACGCGCTCCTTCGCCTGAGTAAAATAAAAATAAAATTTGATGTGATTATAACGGTTGATGAGGCGGCTTTCGATTTTGCACAAAAATATAGGAATGAATTATGGAACGGTGCACCTATTGTATCTTGCGGAATAAACGAAAGTAATTTAAAATCTTTAACAAAAAAAGATTCGCTCTGGACGGGTATAGTTGAGGATTACAACATTAAAGGTATGATAGATTTTATAAAAACCGCTCAACCGAATGTGAAAAGAATCGCCTTTGTAACCGACCGCACCCGCTTTGGAACTTATATAAAAAATTTGATAACGGACTATAAAAACGATGACCCCGACATAAATATAGAGGAATGGGAAAGCCCCGCTTGGGAATCTCTGCCTAAATTTTTGCGGTATTTAGACACGCAAAGAGATGCCATTGTGCTTGCGGGCGTAAATTTTAACGACTCAATTCGCAGTACACAAAAACTTTGGAAAATTACAACGGAATACACCAATAAAAACAGCCGTGCTCCGGTTTATACATTTTGGAATTCGGGAGTTAAGAACGGAATTTTGGGCGGTGATGTGATCTTTGCAAGCGTTATGGGTGAGAACACGGGTAAAATAGCCCTTGCAATTTTAGAAGGAAAAGAAACGGGAAAAAAGAATTTTTGGGATTTTAGAAAAACCTCAAATCAAACTGTGTTAGATGAACAAGCCACAATTCAGAGAAACTTAAACCCGAACAATTTTTCCATTGAAACAATTCGTTTAAACAAGTCGGATTCTTGGCTGAGTAAATATCAAAAATATGTATCCGATATGCAAAATGTGGTAGTTGCACAATCTGCAATTATACTGATTATATGCCTTATATTTTATGCTTATTACAGATTTTCGTACAGAAGACTTTTGAGAGAGGCAGATCAAACAAAAAATGCGAGCAGGGCGAAGAGCACATTTTTGGCGAATATGAGCCACGAGATTCGCAACCCTCTAAACTCAATTCTCGGATTTAGCGAGTTGTTGCTTTCTAAAAACAAAGGCGAGGGCTACAACGCTTTAACAGATGAGCAAAGTGAATGGGTGAGCAACATACGGCTCTCTTCATATCTTTTGCGGGATACCTTAAATAATATTTTGGATTACTCAAAATTGGAAGTAGGGAAAATTAAATTTGAAGAAGCGGAAGTTGATATTTTTGACCTCTGCGATGAACTCATAAGCGTTTGCAGGCACTATTTATTGTATAAAAATAATGTTCGATTATATGTTATGCCGTCTTTGGAATTGCCGAGATTTGTAATTGTAGATGCGGTTCGCTTAAAACAAGTTTTGGTAAATTTAATAAGCAATGCGTTAAAATTCACAAACAGCGGCTCGGTGCGCTTGGAGGTAAAACCGATAGCATTTAAGAGTGCCGCCGAAAATAACGGTGTAAATCAAACGACTGTTTTATTTGAAATTATAGACACCGGAGTTGGAATTTCAGCCGACGGATTAAAGAAAATTTTTAAACCGTTTGAGCAAATATATAGCGGCGAAACTCGGAAATATAACGGTGCGGGACTCGGATTAACAATTGCAAATGAAATTTTGGCTAATATGCATTCCAAATTGACCGTGAAAAGTAAAGTGGGGTGGGGTAGCAATTTCCATTTTTCTCTAAAATTAGAATCGCAAAACTCCGTTACATATTTGAGCGAATATGTATTTATGAAAAGTCAAAGGGTTACCATATACAGCGTGGATATTAATGTTTTGAAGTATTTAAAAGAGGCTTTTTTTGCGGTAAATGCGATATGCAACGATATAAATAATGAAGAGTTGATTTTTTCCGCCACTGACCAGAATTTACTTATGGCGGAGGCGGACTCTTTTTCCGATTATGATTTTTTGCGGATAGAAAAAATTTATCCGCGAGTGATTTTGTTCTTTTATGAGGGATGGAAAATAAAACAAGTTCGGGCGGCACACCCTAATTTTGAATACTTTTCCACGCCCGTGCAGAGCGGCGGAATTTTAAGTGCGGTCAGCAGGCTTTACTCTAAAAATCCCGTGTAAATGCAGAAAAACACGGGTTGCATATATCGCTCAGTAATCTCTGACGACCTTTTAACGAGTTCTTCAGTGCCTACATTACTTAAAAAACAATTCTTTTGCCGCGTTAAACATTTCCTCTTTTTCTTCTTGCGATTTGCATTCCGTGTAAATGCGAACTTTCGGTTCGGTGCCGCTTGGGCGAATTAACATCCAAGACTCGTCTTCAAAAATAATTTTAACGCCGTCAAGCGTGAGCAATTCCCGCACAACTTTTTGCGTATCGCCGATTTTAATTTTTGTGCCGACTTTTGCATTTTTTGAAATATCCTTTAACTTGGCTATCATCGGGCTGCCTACAAGCGATTTATCAACCTCAAAACCGGATCTTTCGGGGTAAAGGCGACCGTATTCCGTGTATAAAAGGTCGAGATATTCGCCGAGATTTTTTCCCGTTACCGCCATAATTTCAAGTGCGAGAAGTAAGCCGAAACCCGCATCTTTTTCGAGCGTGTTGTTTAAGCCCGTAATTCCGTCTGACTCTTCAAATGCAATTAACGCCTTAGGGTTTGCGTTGCGTTTTAGGTATGGGCGAAAGTTCTTAAATCCAACGGGAGTTTCCATAACCGGCACGCTCAATTTGCCTGCGATAATATTCACAAAATTTGAGGTTGCAACCGATTTGGCAACAACTCCGTTTTCCTTTCGCCAAGTTACCATATAATGGAATGCAATTGCACCGAAAGAATTCATATCTACTTCGCGCGATCCGTCATAAAAACGAATGCGGTCACCGTCTGGGTCAAAAATTGCACCCAAGCGGAGAGGGCATTTGCTCGCGTTCAAAACGCTCTTTACGCCTTCCAAATTTTTAGAAGACGGTTCGGGAGTAACGCCGCCGAAAAGCGGGTCGTTCTCGGTGCGGAGTGAAGTTAAGCATTGCGGGTTAGATAACAACGCGGCAGGTCTTCCTCTTGTTGAGCCGTGCACATAATCGCACACCAAATCGACTCGCCCTCCCGAAAGCATCGCTTGAATTCGTCCGTATTGAATGGTTCCCATTTTTTCCGAAAATGTTTTGTAAATCTGCACGGGGTCAATTTTTTCCCAAGTGATAGCCCCCAATTCCTCCCACTTATGCTGTTGCATAATAGCGTTGGAATTATCCGTAATTTTATCCGTAATTTCAGGACCAGCAGGACCTCCGTCTGCAGGGTTAAATTTTATCCCGTTGTAGTGGCTCGGATTATGAGAGGGCGTAATGTTCACCGAACACGCCGCACCCAGAATCTCTATTGCCGAACTAAATTCCGGTGTAGGCATTTCGCCGCCGTAATACGCCTTTACGCCCGCCTTCAAAAATTGGTCTGCAACCACCTCGCAAAATTCCTTTCCGAGCAAACGGTTATCGTGCCCAAGCACAATTCCCTTAGTTTGCAATTCCTCAAAAGACCTTATACCCAAAGCCTCAAAAGTTGCAGCATCTGCCTCTTTGTAAATCTGCAAAATTGCTTTTGCAACAACCTGAATGTTTTTAAGTGTAAATTCCGAGCCAATTTCTCCGCGCCAGCCCGAAGTCCCGAAACTCACCTTTGCAGGCTCTCCCGATTCTATTGCAATTTTTTTTATCTGCTCCACAAGTGCGCCGTCTTTTTCAGAATTAAAATCGGGCGATTGAATTTTTTTCCAAAGCGAAGAAACTTCTGTATTTTGCATGGGCGGGAATGTAGAAAAATTGGGGCGTGCCCCTTTGGGTCGGCATAAATGCCTCACGCAAATTCACCATTGCAAAAAGGGCGGGTTAAAACCCGCCCCTACAATGATACGGGCGGGTTAAAAACCACGCCCCTACAATGATACGGGCGGGTTAAAAACCACGCCCCTACAAACTCTACTCTTTACTCTTTACTCTTTACTCTTTACACTTTACACTTTCAACTCTTGCACCGCCAAGTTCTCCACACCCCACACCCCACACCCTACACGCCACACCCTATACCCCTGCACTGCAAAGTTTCTACATTCCCCCCTATGAACAAACCCCTCCTTACTTTCGCATTTTTGGCGTTAGTTCCGCTGGTCTTTTCTGCAGACCTAACAATTACGGCAACCGATTACAGCGGCGACAGCCCTCAGCGGCACAAAACGATAATTTTAAGAGGCAAAAAAGGAACCGCCTTTGAAACAACCACCAACGGTTCGGGCATTGCACGGGTTGAAGTTGCGGCGGGAGATACCTATTCCTTCTGGTGCGACGGAATCACGGGCGAATTCGATTGCGGATTTGGCAATGTGCTCCAAGTCCCCACAAATGCAGGGTCGGGCAGTTGGGAAATTCACTACGATGATGACAGATTTGACCTCAAAGGGGTCAATTTCGCATCGGGAAAAGCCGAACTCCTCTCCTCGTCATTCAAAATTTTAGAAACCACCGTAAAAGGCTTGCAAAAATACGATTCCGTTAAAGTTGAAATTTCCGGACACACAGATAATGTGGGCGGTTTGGAATACAACGATAAATTATCGCAGGCAAGAGCAGATGCCGTTCGCAATTATTTGATTAAAAAAGGCATTGCCGAAAGCAGAATTACAGCCGTAGGATACGGATATTCAAAGCCGCGAGCCGATAATAAAACGGAAAAAGGCAAAGCGTTAAATCGGCGAATTGAGATAAGCATCATCCAATGAAGCGACCATCCAAATCTATGGATGCGGGTAGTTTTCTTCTTGCAACTCCCGCACTCAACGACACTTACTTCAAAGACTGCATAGTTTTTTTGGTGGAGTTTTGCCCGCCAATGTCGGCGTGGGGACTCGTGTTAAACCATACGGTTCACATGCCTCTCGATGAAGTTTTTAACCGAGACCCAAAGTCCAATGTCATTTTGCAACGCCCCTTGCACACATTTTTTTTCGGCGGTCCGGAGCACGGAACTTCTCCGTTTCAAGAATTGACAATCACAATTTTAGAGACGAACAAAACTGCTTTTGAAAAAGCACCCCACGACCCTAATTACGCCGACCGAACACATTCGTTTTACGGAAAATCCTATGAAATTAAACCCGGTGTTTTTATATATCAAGTTCCGCCAGGAACACCCCTTCCCGTATCTCAACTGACAGCCCCCGCAAACAGCACAACTCGAATATTTTTCGGCTATGCCGATTGGCTCGGAGCAAAATTAGAGGCAGATGTCAATGAGGGTTTGTGGGAAGTTTCAAATGTGCCGCCCGTTAAAATTTTTGCACAAAGCAGAGAAAAAACAATACTCACTCCGAGCATTTTTCGCGAGATATACAGTGCCTGAAACCCTCTGCACAAAAGGCGAAAACCCAATTCATAATGCACTCCGCCAAGTGTCATTGCTTCAAAATCGCTGGACATTGAGCGGTTTTTCAATTTCAGGTTTAAGCACCTATTTTCAAATTCCCGAACTCGACATTTGTGTGGATATGGGCGAGTGCCCTCTCTCTGCCCTCAGCATTAACCACATACTTTTAACGCACTCACACGGCGACCACAGCCGTTGCCTAATGCGCCACAATTCGCTCCGCAAAATGATGCAAAACCCCACCCCCGCAATCTACTACATCCCCGACCCCGTCTATGACCTCGCGCACAATATGATAAAAGCCGAAACTCTTTTTGAAGGCGTATCGGAAGAACGATTTGAATCCCCCGAACTTGTGCGGGTAAAACCCTACGAATACTTCACACTGCAAGAGAGAAAAGACCTTGATGTGCTGGCATTCCCCGTTAAACATTCAATTCCCGCATTCGGCTACACAATTTTTGCAAAAAAGAAAAAACTCAAAAAAGAATATTTGAACTGCGGGCAGGAGCAGATAGTAGCGCTCAAAAAAAACGGAACCGAAATTACCGATAACATACAAGAGCCTTTAATTTCATTTATGGGCGATTGTCTCGGCGAGTCGTTGTGGGAAGAGAGGCACATTTGGAACTCTCCGGTTGTGGTTTGCGAATGCACTTTCTTAGATACCGATGAAGAAGGTATGGCGCGAAAAAAAGGGCACACGCACATAGATCATTTGGCACGGATTTTAAGCAAAGTCGGCAGTTGCAATTGCGAAAAATTAGTCCTCACTCACTTCTCGATGAAATATTCCAAAAAACATATTTTTGAAGTAATAAGTGAAAAAATTCCGAGCGAATTCAGGGAAAAAACGGTGGTGTTTTTATGATTGATATAAAGCGATTGTTGCATAGAAAAATTTTTGTAGGGGTAGGTCTCCCCCTCGCTGCAACCGCTGTCGCGTTTTTCGCTACCCCCTCTCTCGCTCTCGACCCGCTCTACGACTACCGCTACACGCTGGGTCCCGAAATTCTCGTCCCCGATGCTTTTTTCTTGGGAATCGGCGGCTGGACTCATCGCTATGATGACGGTTCTGTAACCGTAAATGCACAACTCGGATTAAATGAAAGCGTGGAAATAGGTGCAAAATTTATAATAGGCACAAACGATGAATGGGTTTTAACTCAAACACGAAATAGGTCTATAATTCCACTCATAGATGTAGGTGCAAAATACGCAATTTCACCTCACTTGGTTTTGCAAGCCGATGTGCCTATTGCACTCAACAAAGATAAAAAATGGGGCGGAGTTCTCACGCTTTCGCAATGGGACGGCTACACAAAAAATGTTTCGTTTTTAATGGAAGGGCGATTGGGTTTTGGCGGAGCGGCAGGCGAAAATGAAAACGGCGATAATCCATACGCCAAAGCCGCATTCTCATTCACCCCGTATTTTCAAATAGGCGATGCATTTCGCATTTCTGTCACAACTATAAGTTCTGCAAGTGCGGGTAATTTTGAAGACGATTTTATGTTAGATATTTTGCCACGCGTTGAGGCGGGATTTTCAATGTTTCGCTTGAACTTGGAAACGAGCATTGCAATTTTAACTTGGAAAGCAGAAAAATTTAACCGATACGCCTTGTTCATTTTAACGGATATTTGACAATTCCTTTATTTCCATCTCCAATGCAATTCCGTTTTCGCCGTCGATTTTTCTTTTCAGCGTAGAGATTGAACTTGCAACAGATGAGGCATCCCGGTTGAAATGCTCACCGATTTCCTTTAAGGACAAACCGACTTTTCGGCACATATACATAGCGATTTGACGCGGTTTATTCACCTGTGCCGAGCGATTTTTCCCGAAAAGAGAATCGGCGGGAAGTTGGTAAGCGGCGGCAACTATTCGCATAATTTCCTGCGGAGAAAGAATTTTTTCCTTGCCGTTTTTGCTATTCACGCCAACGGAAACTCCGTATAAAGAGCGAACAAATTGCGGGGTAATTTCATATTTTAATAATTTTTGTTTAGCGATCAATTCGTTAAGTGCCCCTTCGAGTGCACAAACAGACTCGCCTTTGCTCCGTGCTATCAAAGCCCATTCATTTTCGAGGACATCAACAGGCAAACCCAATTCTCCCGCTTTATGTTTCAAAATTGCCACACGAGTGTGAAAATTCGGCAAATTAAGTTCGCATTTTACTCCCGTTTTAATAAAATCGGCAAGTTCAGGCAACACACCGTCATTGCGGGCAGATTTTGTATTTACGGAAACAACAATAGACCGTCCGTTTTTCTTTAAACTTTTCAGTATATCGAGCAACGCCTCCTGTGCACTGTTAGATGTATAAAGACTTTGCAAATTATCGAAAAGGAATAAATCTACTTGCAAAAGCGAACTCAAATTACCGTTTCTCCACTCCTTAAAAAATTTGTCGGAATCCCACAAAACCGCTCTTTTCGCCCAATTTGCGGTAGATTCTCTGCCTATCGCGTGCAATAAATGCGTTTTTCCAAGCCCTGCCCCGCTCTTTATCACCAAAAAATTCTCCTGTGCTCTGGGTTGTGCACAAATCCATTTTGCCGCACTCAATGCCATTTCATTTGAAGTTCCCGCTATAAAATTATCCAACCTGTATTTTTTGCAGAAATTACTGTGTCTTAGAGGCGCGGGAGCACTTATCGGAGGAGGAGCAGAGGGTGTATGAACACTTTTTGAATGCAAATTTGGCGTTGAAACCTCAATTTTTGGCACTGAAATTTCAATTTGGCTTATATTCGGGTCTATTCTTTG
Source organism: Fibrobacterales bacterium (assembly GCA_025997455.1). GTDB lineage: Bacteria > Fibrobacterota > Fibrobacteria > Fibrobacterales > Fibrobacteraceae > BNUP01. Next base: position 13,848 of record BNUP01000001.1, read on the forward strand.
TGCAATTTTCAAAAAAATAGCCGAAAAATCGTTCTCAAACCAACTTTTTGCTAACTCGTTCGGTGCTTCCAAACGCAAAATATGGTCTTCCGCCGAAATATGCTTTATAGATGACAACCAGCCGCATCCGCTTAAAATATTGCGATTTTCGCTTAAAAACGCCGAAAAACACTGCTCCCATAGGAGTTCAGAGTGCAGGTTTTCGGCTTTTGTGATGACATTCAAAATCACAAGCACAAATTTAGAAGTTATCTCTGCCCTTTCCAAGTCCCCCAAAACTCCAAAAGCCTTAAAACCCTGAAATTCCCAATGAATTTCATTCTTTCAAATTATATTAACAATTTATTAACATTATATAAAGGATTATTTAACAGTTTATCTACTTAACATTAACTTATTATTAACAAAAAAAATTTTGAAACCATGTTCCTGCCAACAACCCGCGAAATCTCCACAATTGCAAAAGTACCAAGCGTAATGACTGCGGTTTTTCATTCCCGCACCCCACACACCCTACACGCCACACCCTATACCCCAACCTGCAATACTGAAAGCCAATAGTTTGGCTTTCGGAGAGAGAGTGCTTTAGCACTCGTAAGTTAGAGTATTGAGTGAAAATTGTGAACGCGGTGTGGATAGAGCGCACCCAAAAAAGTGTAAAGTGAAAAGAGAAAAGTGTAAAGTTATCATTCAAAGAATCATTTTTAACCTTCAACTCTCCTCTCTACTCTTTACTCTCTACTCTTTACTCTCTACTCTCTACTCTCTACTCTCTACTCTCTACTCCCTACTCCCTACTCCCTACCAAAGTGGTTAAATTTGAAACGATTTATTTGCAATTATGCGTTTCATTTTGAAACAATTGCACAGAGAGATTGCCGTTTTTATGCAAATTTTGCCGTTTTCCAAAAGGGCACGCATTTTGCCCTATAACATCAAAACAAAAATTCACCTTAAAGGAGTATTGTTATGTCAATAAAACCGCTTGCCGACCGAGTTCTCATTGAACCGATTGAAGCAGAAACAAAGACAACGGGAGGAATTTTCATTCCCGATAACGCAAAAGAAAAGCCGATGCAGGGCAAGGTAGCGGCTGTCGGAGCAGGTCGCAAGAGCGACAAGGGCGAAGTTATCGCACTTGAACTCAAAGTCGGCGACAAAGTGCTTTACGGCAAATACAGCGGCACGGAAGTGACCGTAGAAGGAAAAAATTACCTCATCGTGAAAGAAAGCGATGTGTTGGCGGTTCTTTAACAAGGAGTAGAAAATGGCAAAACAACTAAAATTTGATATTCAGGCACGCGAGGCACTTTTGCGCGGCGTTGATAAACTCGCAAATGCGGTAAAAGTGACTTTGGGACCAAAAGGTCGCAATGTTATGCTCGGCAAGTCATTTGGTGCACCAAATGTGACAAAAGACGGCGTTACCGTTGCAAAAGACATTGAACTCGAAGATGCCTTTGAGAATCTCGGTGCTCAAATGGCACGCGATGCGGCATCTAAAACAAGCGATGTTGCAGGCGACGGCACAACTACGGCAACCGTTCTCGCTCAGTCAATTGCACGGGAAGGCTTAAAAAATGTTGCGGCAGGTGCAAATCCCATTGAATTAAAACGCGGTGTTGATGCGGCAGTTGCGGCAGTAACCGCACAAATCGGCAAAGCAGCCGTAAAAGTCAATGGTAAAGAACACATTGCACAGGTTGCAACCATTTCGGCAAATAACGACCCCGAAATCGGAAAACTCTTGGCAGATGCAATGGAAAAGGTCGGAAACGACGGAGTTATCACTCTCGAAGAGTCCAAAACTGCGGAAACAACTCTTGATGTTGTTGAAGGTATGCAGTTCGACCGCGGCTATCTTTCCCCTTACTTTGTGACCAACAACGACTCAATGGAAGTTCAGTTGGAAAATCCCTCAATTCTGCTTTACGACAAAAAGATAAGCACTATGAAGGATTTGTTGCCGACTTTGGAGCACATTGCAAAGGGCGGAAAGTCGCTTTTGATAATTGCCGAAGATATTGACGGAGAGGCGCTCGCCACTTTGATAGTCAATAAGTTGCGTGGCACTTTGAAAGTTGCCGCCGTGAAAGCACCGGGCTTTGGCGACCGCAGAAAAGCAATGTTAGAAGACATTGCAATTTTAACGGGCGGTCAATTGGTCTCGGAAGAAACCGGAGCCAAATTGGAAGATATTCCTCCCTCCGTTCTCGGTCAGGCAAAATCTATCACCATCGATAAAGACAACACTACCATAGTTGAAGGTGCCGGCAAGGCGGAAGATATTAAGGCAAGGGTTGCTCAAATCAGAAAGCAGATTGAGGAAACTTCAAGTGACTACGACCGTGAAAAGTTGCAGGAACGCTTGGCAAAACTCAGCGGCGGCGTTGCGGTTATTAAAGTCGGCGCACCTACCGAAGTTGAGATGAAAGAGAAAAAAGACAGAGTTGATGATGCTCTTCACGCAACCCGTGCGGCTGTGGAAGAAGGTATTGTTGCAGGCGGCGGTGTTGCGTTTATCCGTGCCGCGTCCGCAATTGACAACTTGAAGTTTGAAAACTCCGACCAGCAAACCGGTGCCGCGATTATCCGCCGTGCATTGGAAGAACCTTTGCGTCAAATCGCTATAAACGCGGGTTTGGAAGGTTCGGTTGTGGTTAATAAAGTTAAGGAAGGTAAGGATAGTTTTGGCTACAATGCAAAAACCGATGTCTATGAAGACCTTTCAAAAGCAGGCGTTATTGACCCGGCAAAAGTGTCAAAAACCGCTCTCGCAAAAGCCGCATCTATCGCATCTATGATTCTCACAACCGATTGCGTTGTTGTTGAGAAGAAAGAGGAAAAGCCTGCAATGCCGGGCGGCGGTATGGGTGGAATGGGAGGTATGGGCGGAATGGATATGTAGCCCATACGGATAATTCCCCCGCCTGCCCTGAGGGCGAAAAAGGCGGGGGAAGGTTTTATTGCTCTGTTAAAGAGCGATAAAACAGAAGGGGGATTTTCTCTCTGGCGGAATGGATATGTAGCCCATACGGATAATTCCCCCGCCTGCCCTCAGGGCGAAAAAGGCGGGGGAAAAGGCACAAGGGAAACCTTGTGCTTTTTTTTATTCTGATCTTCTATAATACAAACTCCCTCTGCTAATTCCCAAATTCCGTGCCGCTTGTGAAATATTACCGGTGCATTTTTTAATCTCGGAGTTAATTTCCTCTGATGTGGGTTTTGTTCTATATTTGGGTGATTTAGGCTCATTCACTCCGAAAATTTCGTTAAATTCCCCATCCAATAATTCGCTTAGTTCAACGCCGTAATCACATAAAAGTGCATACCTTTCAATGACATTTTTCAACTGCCGAATGTTCCCCCGCCAAGAATAATTTTTTAATATTTCAATTTCATTCGCAGTTAAATTTTTACTGCTGTCCAAAATTGAATCTCTCCAAAATTTTTTCGCCAATTCCGTAATTTCCCCGACTCGTTCTCTTAACGCAGGAATGTGAATCGGCAATGCAGAGATGCGAAAATATAAATCTTCGCGAAATTCACCGCTTGCAACCATCCTTTGCAAATCGCGATTAGTTGCACACACAAGGCGAAAATCAACCGCTATTTCCCTTTGCGTTCCCACAGGAACAACGCACTTCTCTTGCAAAATTCGCAAGATTTTTTTTTGCACTTCAAGCGAAAGTTCGCCGATTTCATCCAAAAAAAGCGTTCCTCCCGATGCCGCACGAATAAACCCAATTTGTTCTCTATTTGCACCCGTAAATGCACCTCTAATATGTCCGCACAAAAGCGATTCCGCAATGCTCTCTTGAATCGCACCGCAATTCACGGCAACAAACGATTTTCCCGTTCTACTCCCAAAATTATGCAATTCCCTTGCGGCAACTTCTTTACCAACACCGGATTCTCCGCACAAAAGCACAGGCAAATCCGCTTTCGCCGCTATTTGCAACATTTCTTTATAACCGAAATTTCTTTTCATAACCCTTAGACGCTCTCACAATCTCAAAATGGGGGAAAAAATGCAGTGCAACCTAAAAACAGAGTAGAGAGTGGAGAGTGGAGAGTAAAGAGTAGAGAGTAATAACTTTACTCGTTCAACTCCTGCACTGCCAAGTTTCCCCACACCCTACACGCCACGCCCTATACCCTACCTGCATCGTCGCGTGCAAACTTTCTACCTTCCCCTAATGCTTTTTTTACGCGGCTCAATGGCGGCTTCTCGTTTTAAGATAGAACAACAATTTGTTCATCATTCCAAATATTTTGCAAATAACAATCACAATTCCGCCGCAAACGGCGAAACGGAAAATTCGGCGGGCGGAAATTCGGCTGAGCAAGCGGGTGGGCAGGCAACGGCAAACGGCACAAATTTCGGCGTTATAGGAGCGGAATTTCTGCATATTGTAGAAACCTCACGCGACCTCTCACCCGATGAATTAAAAAAATTAAAAATAATTTTGGAATACGGCGACCCGTCACCAGAAATTGAACCGAAAGGGAAAATTCTGATAGTCGCGCCTCGCATTGGAACGATAAGCCCTTGGAGTTCAAAGGCAACCGACATAGCCCATATATGCGGATTAAACGCGGTTAAGAGAATTGAACGGGCAACAGTCTGGACATTTGATTGCCAATGTCGCTCGGCAGGTTCTGACGACCTCTTAACGAGTTCTTCAGAACCTGCTACAGCAATCTCCGAAGAACTTCCCAAAACTTTATCTCATAAAACAAGGAGTTCTTCGGAGACGACGGCAAGCCAATTAAATTTGCATAAAAACACGGCTTGCCAATGTCGCTCGGCAGGCTCTGACGACCTCTTAACGAGTTCTTCAGAACCTGCTATCCCCGAATATTTGCAAGAGCATTTATACGACAAAATGACGGAGCAGGTTTTTAAGAGCAGAGAGGAATTATCCGCATTATTTATACATCACGAGCCAAAACCGCTTTCGCGGGTTTCCGTGTTAAAAGACGGTCTCGCGGCACTTGACCGTGCTAATGTTGAACTCGGTCTTGCACTCTCAAATCAAGAAATGGAATACTTGGCAGGCAGATTTACGGAACTCGGTCGCGATCCGAGCGATGTGGAATTGATGATGTTTGCACAGGCAAACTCCGAGCATTGCAGGCACAAAATTTTTAACGCGGAATGGGAAATAGACGGAGCGGAAAAAGACCTCTCCTTATTTCAAATGATAAAAAATACCTTCAAGTGTTCGCCAAACGGAATTTTAAGCGCATATAAAGATAACGCCGCGGTGATGGAAGGTTTTAACGCAAACAGATTTTACGCAAACCCAAAAACCGACGAATACAATTACAACAAAGAACCTGTTCATATTTTAATGAAAGTTGAAACGCACAACCACCCGACCGCAATTTCACCTTTTCCCGGAGCGGCAACCGGCAGCGGCGGCGAGATTCGCGACGAAGGCGCAACGGGCGTAGGCTCAAAACCAAAGGCAGGTTTATGCGGATTTTCGGTTTCAAACTTAAAAATTCCGGGTGCGGTGCAAACTTGGGAAAAAGACTTTGGCAAACCGTCACGCATACAAAGCGCATTGCAAATTATGATAGATGCTCCGCTCGGTGCGGCGGCGTTTAACAACGAATTCGGCAGACCAAATATTTGCGGTTATTTTCGCTCGTTTGAACAGGAAGTTAAAGGCAGTATTTACGGTTATCACAAACCCATAATGCTCGCAGGCGGAATAGGAAATATTAAGGCTCGGCACATTCAAAAGGGAACGCTTAAAGAAGGCGATTTGCTGATAGTCCTCGGCGGACCGGCAATGTTAATCGGGCTTGGCGGAGGTGCGGCAAGTTCAATGACAACGGGTAGCGGAGGCGAGGCATTGGACTTTGCAAGCGTTCAGCGCGGAAACCCCGAAATGCAAAGGAGATGTCAAGAGGTCATAGACAGATGTTGGGCATTGGAAGACGAAAATCCAATCGCATTTATCCACGATGTAGGCGCGGGCGGACTCTCAAATGCACTGCCTGAACTCGTAAAAGATGCAGGCTTTGGCGGGCGATTTGAACTGCGAAAAATCCCTAACGAAGAACGGGGAATGAGTCCTCTTGAGATTTGGTGCAACGAGGCGCAGGAGCGATATGTCCTTGCAATTTCCGCCGAATCACTTGGCGTATTTCAAAAATTATGCGAACGCGAGCGATGCCCTTTTGCGGTGGTAGGCGAGGCTATAAACGAACAGAAATTGATTTTGAGCGACAGCCATTTTGAGAACAAACCCATAGACATACAAATTGAACTTTTGCTTGGCAACCCGCCAAAGATGAAGAGAAAAGATGTAAGTGGGGGGAGCACCCCCCTCGCCACTACTTTGTGTGCGGCTACCCCCCCTTCCCTCAGCGATCATAGCAACCGAGAAATCGCGGAAATTGCAAGCAAAGTTCTCTCTCACCCCACAGTTGCAGACAAAGGTTTTTTAATCACAATAGGAGACCGCTCCGTAACCGGTATGGTTGTGCGAGAACAGATGGTCGGAGCGTGGCAAGTTCCCGTTGCAGATTGTGCCGTCACAACAAGCACTTTGGAGAGTTCAACGGGCGAGGCGTTTTCAATAGGCGAGAGAACTCCGCTTGCAATAATCTCTTCTGCCGCCGCCGCCAGAATGGCGGTTGCAGAGGCAATTACAAACATAGCGGCGGCAAAAATCTGCGATATATCAAAAATTCGCCTCTCCGCAAATTGGATGGCAAATCCCGCAACAAAAGGCGAAGGTGCGGCTCTTTACGAGGCGGTGCAGGCAGTGGGTATGGATTTTTGCCCGAAACTCGGCATTGCAATTCCCGTAGGCAAAGACTCAATGAGTATGAGCACAAGTTGGGAAGAAAAAAACGAAGGGGGGGGAGTTTGTAAAAAAACTGTAACCTCTCCTGTTTCGTTAATTGTAAGTGCATTTGCACCGAGCGAAGATACATCAAAAAATTTAACTCCCGAATTGCAGAGAATAGAAAACACAATTTTAATTTTTGCCGATCTGGGTAAAAATAGAATGGGCGGTTCAATTGCAAACGAAGTGTTTAATATAACGGGAGGAGAATGCCCGGATGCAAATCCCGAACAATTAAAACAATTTTTTAACGCTGTTCAAACGCTAAATTCCGAAGATAAAATTCTAGCCTATCACGACCGCTCCGACGGCGGACTTTTCACCACGCTTGCAGAAATGGCTTTTGCGGGGCACACGGGAATAGAAGTTGCAAATCGCGAACTGCAAATTACAAATGCATATTTATTTAACGAAGAATTGGGCGCGGTTCTTCAAATAAAAGAGAGCGATTTTGAAAGAGCAAAACAATTATTTCCGTTTATAAAAATCGGCGGAATTTCAAACGATGATAATTTTACAATTTTAGATTATTCGTTATCGCAGTCGTCAAGCGATGCAAAAGTTATTTACCGAGAAAATATTTTTGAACTCCGTAAAATATGGAGCAATACCTCTTATCAAATTTCCAGACTACGAGATAATTCAGAATGTGCCGAAAGCGAATATAAGTGGAAATGCAGTGAAAAAGACAGAGGAATTAACGCAATTGCACCTGCACCTTCAATTGTTGCCTTGCCAAAAAATAATAACAGAGTAATCTCAGAAGAACTCCCTCAAACTTCATCTCATAAAACAAGGAGTTCTTCTGAGACGACGGCGAACTCCTTAAATTTGCATAAAAACACGGTTCGCCAATGTCGCTTAGTAGGCACTGACGACCTCTTAACGAGTTCTTCAGTGCCTACTAGACCAAAAGTTGCAATTCTCCGCGAGCAGGGTGTAAATGGCGAATTGGAAATGGCAGCGGCATTTGACCGAGCGGGATTTAAGGCGATAGATATTCACACAAGCGATGTTATAAACGGCAAAACCGACCTAAGCGAATTTATAGGGCTTGCGGCTTGCGGAGGTTTCAGTTACGGCGATGTTCTCGGAGCAGGCGAGGGTTGGGCAAAGAGCATTTTGTTTAATGAGCGGGCACGCGACTCATTTCAAAAATTTTTCGCCCGCGAAAACACATTCTCACTCGGAGTTTGCAACGGTTGCCAAATGCTTTCAAACTTAAAAAGCATAATCCCCGGAGCGGCTCATTTCCCAAAATTCAAACAAAATTTATCAGAGCGATTTGAGGCACGATTTGTCAGTGTGAAAATTGAAAAATCACCTGCAATCCTTTTACGCGGAATGGAAAATTTTATTTTGCCAGTTCCCATTGCACACGGTGAAGGTCGTGCGGAATTTGGAACGGCAAACGACTTGCAGGCGAATGTAAGTAAAAATCTTATCAGCGTTCGCTATGTAGATAACAATCATAACCAAACCGAAAATTACCCGCTAAATCCAAACGGAAGTCCGCAGGGAATAACAGGACTAACCACCGAAGACGGCAGGGTCTTAATCCTTATGCCGCACCCCGAACGGGCATTTAGAATGCTGCAAAATACTTGGAAAAATAACCGCAACAGCAAAGATGAAGACGGCTATTGGATGCAAATCTTTCACAACGCAAGGGCATTTGCGGGGTAAAGGCGGGGTTGCCTTTGCACTGCAAGAGTTGAAAGTTGAAAGTGGAGAGTGGGGAGAGGACTACTCGTCATTCCCGCACAGGCGGGAATCCAGAATGCACATTCATTGTCATACTCGTGCTCCGACACGAGACACCAAGCCGACAGGCGACTGGGCAGACTAACTTATTTCTTTCTTTCTTTTCTGCCAATCCAAAAAGTGCAATGGCAACTTATCATTGCACTTTAGATTTGCTATCATCCACAATACAAGTCAAATCGCCGCAGTCGCCTATCGGCTTGGTGTCCCATCTGCACGGGAATGACAAGCCGCAGTCACTTTTCTTGGATTCTCTGGTCGAGCCAGAGAATGACATTGCTCCACACGAGTATGACAAATATGCGAGGAGAAAGCATAAGTGAGACGAAAGGTTGTTGTTTTTGCAGAGTGCCTACCTAAATAAAAGAAATTTCGGTTGGGGAAGTCTTTTGTAGGCTCTGAAGAACTCGTTAAGAGGTCGTCAGAGCCTACTGAGCGATACGGGCGAACCGTATTTTTATGCAAATTTAAGTGGTTCGCCGTCGTCTCAGAAGAACTCCTTGTTTTATGAGATAAAGTTTTTGGGAGTTCTTCTGAGATTACTTTTTATAAGTAGCCCACTCTGATAAAACAAGCAACCCGAAGGCGAGCGATGACCCGTTGCACACTTTGGATATTCGAGTCAAGCCCGAATATGACAAAAAAGCGAGCACGATTTGCCAATTTCTATATTGTACCTTATGCCCACTAATGTTTCAACAAAAAAATCCACCGCCATTCAATGGCACCCCGCCTCGTTCAGTGCGGTGCAACCTACAAACAGAGTAAAGTTTAAAGAGTAGAGTTTAAACAGTCAAATGATTTTAACTTTACTCTATTCTCCATACTCTCTTAACTTATAATATGGGATTATCGATATGAAATCGAAACTAACAATAGAAGATGTGCTTGAACGCACAGGCTGGACAAAAGAATTGGAGGCTCGCGGCGAGGCTCGGGGGGAGGTGCGCGGCAAACAAAGTTTAGCCTCCGAGTTTACCAAACTCATAGATTCAGTCTCAAATTTGCAAGAACTGAAAAGCAAATTCAAAAAGATGAAAATCGCTTAGCCCAACCCAAAGGCGTGCAACGGTGATTTGTCATTGCATTCTTTGGATTTGCTTGCATTCAAAATATGAAGATAATAAACCACTACTGCATTCTCTGGGTTGCTTCGGGTTGCACCCTCGCTGGTGACGAATTTAACAAGGGAACGCGGTGTGTGCCGAGCACACCACACCAAGCAAAGCGACTGGACAGCGTATAATAAGAGGCTATTGTTTGATTATTTTATTTATTGCTGTCAAAAAAAAATTCCATTTTCTCCTTGCAATTCTAAAAGGGCGGGTTAAAAACCACGCCACTACAAACTCTACTCTCAACTTTCAACTTTACACTTTCAACCCTTGCACCGCCGAGTTCCCCACGCCCTGCACGCCCTATACCCTACCTGCATCGTCGCGTGCAAACTTTCTACCTTCCCCCAATGCACGCAGAATTCAAGAGCACGGAAAGCGAAGACAGATACCCGCTTTCGCAGGTGATTTACAGAGGAAAAAACGGTGAATTGTTAGAAGTGAGCCACGACCGCAAGGCTTGGAATTCACGCACGCCGCAAGAATGGAAAACGCTTTTCGCGGAACGCCGTTTGAGTTTTAATGTTGCGGATTTGAGCGGAGTTTGGAGCAAAAGGGAACTCGTTCTCCCCGAACTACCCGAAAGCGATATTGTGAGTTTGCAGGAAGGCTGGACTCCCTTGTTCAATGCGGAGCGGTTGGCAAAGGAAATCGGCATTAAAAATTTGAGAGTGAAACTCTGCGGAAACAGCCACACGGGAAGTTTTAAGGATCTTGGAATGACGGTTCTCGTAAGTCAAGTTAATCACTTAGTTAAAAACGGTGCACCGATAAAAGCAGTGGCTTGTGCGAGCACCGGTGATACTTCCGCCGCACTTTCGGCTTATTGTGCAAAAGCGGGAATACCGAGCATTGTGTTTTTACCTGCGGGAAGAATTTCTGTAGCACAACTCGTTCAACCTATTGCAAACGGGAGCATCGTTTTGGCACTCGACACCGATTTTGACGGTTGTATGAAAATTGTTCAAGATGTAACGGCAGATAAAAGCATATATTTGGCAAACTCTATGAACTCGCTTAGAATTGAAGGACAAAAAACAATCGCTTACGAAATAGCACAGGAACTCGGTTGGAAACTCCCCGACACTCTGATAATTCCCGGCGGAAATCTCGGCAATGTAAGCGCACTTGCAAAAGGAATTGATGATTTACTCGCACTCGGTTTGGTGGAAAAGAAACCGCGAATTATTGTTGCTCAAAGCGAAAATGCAAACCCGTTTTATTTGGCGTATAAAAGTAATTTTGATAAATTTGAGGCGGTGCAGGCAAAAAAAACACTCGCATCTGCAATTCAAATAGGAAATCCCGTGAGTTATCCAAAAGCGGTGCAGGCGATTAAAAATTACAACGGAATTGTTGAAGAGGTGAGCGAGCAGGAACTTTCGGATGCCGCACATCGAGCGGATAAAATTGGACTTTATAATTGCCCGCATACGGGTGTTGCTTTGAGTGCATTGTTTAAGTTGCGTGAGCGCGGAGAAATTGCAAGCGATGAAAGCGTTGTTGTGATAAGCACGGCACACGGCTTAAAATTTTCGGAGTTCAAATCTAAGTATCACGAAAATTCTTTGGAAGGAATTTCTCCAAAATATGCAAATGCAATTTTAAGATTACCTGCCGATGCAAATAAAGTTAAGGATGCTCTGCGCCGCTATGCCTAAGTCCTTAATTATAATACCGACTTATAACGAGATGGAGAACATTCCCGATTTTATTCCGCAGGTTCTTGCTCAAAATGCAGATATTGAAATTTTGGTTGTAGATGACGGCTCGCCCGACGGCACGGGTGATTTTGTGGAAAATTTAACCAAAGAAAATTCTCGAATTCATATTTTGCACAGGGAAAAGAAAATGGGTTTGGGGACTGCTTATGTGGCAGGTTTTCGCTTTGCTTTGGAACGCGACTATGAACTGATTTTTGAAATGGATGCCGACGGGAGTCACAGTCCAAATGCATTGAATTTGTTTTTGAAGGAAAGCGAAAATGCGGATTTGGTTTTGGGAAGCAGGTATTTGAACGGGAAGATTTCGGTTGTCAATTGGGATTGGAAGAGACTCATTTTGAGTTACGGTGCAAATTTTTACACGCGAATAGTAACGGGAATGCCGTTTTCGGATGCAACGGGCGGTTTTAAGTGTTTTAGCCGCTCCGCATTGCAAACTCTGAATTTAGATAAGTTAAAGAGTGACGGCTATTGTTTTCAAATTGAGACAACACACGCTCTTTGGAAGAAGAAACTACGCATAAAAGAAATTCCTATAATTTTCACCGACCGAACAAAAGGCACTTCAAAAATGAGCGGCGGAATTATCAGCGAGGCGTTTTTTTTGGTTATAAAATTGCGCTTTCGGGGGTAGACGCTGCAACGGGATATTCTTTTTTTTGGGTTTTGTTGTTAATCATTTCGCCGAGCAATCCCAGAGAAATAAATTGAATACCCGTAATAAAAGCAAAGCCTGCCAAGACGAGCAGAGGACGAACTCTAAGTGCACCGGTTTGTATCCATTCAAAACCGAAATACCCGAAAACTCCCAAACCGAACAGGCAAACTACAAGTCCAAGCATACCGAAAAAATGCAACGGCTTTATAGCGAATTTTCGCAAAAATAAAAGCGTTATTAAATCCAAAAAACCCGATACCAAACGAGATATTCCGTATTTTGAAACTCCGTGTTTTCTTGCACGATGTTCCACAACTTTTTCGGCGACCTTAAAACCGTTCCACTTCGCCATAACGGGAATAAACCTGTGGAAATCCCCGTATAATGAAATACTTTTTGCAACTTCGTTTTTATAAACTTTTAAGCCGCAGTTAAAATCGTGAAGCCGCTCTCCGCACACAAAGGAAACCGCCAAATTAAAAAACTTACTCGGCAGAGTTTTGTGCCAAGGGTCATATCGTTTCTTTTTCCACCCCGAAACCAAATCATATTTGCTGAGCATCTCTATCATTTCGGGAATTTCTGCAGGGTTATCCTGCAAATCACCGTCTAAAGTAGCGATGTACTCACCTTTCGCCAAAGAAAATCCAAGTGAGAGTGCCGCCGCTTTTCCGCAATTATATTGAAAACGAACCGCTTTCAAAAAGGAATATTCCTTTGCCAAACCCTGCAACACAGCCCAAGAATTATCTCGCGAACCATCGTCTATAACAATGACTTCAAAGTCGTTTTTTGGATTCCCGCCTGCGCGGGAATGACAGGGGGGCACGCGGGAATGACAGACGGGGGGCACGCCGCTCCACGCATCAAGTACAGAAATTTCCCGCAGAAGTTCTGGCAAACTTTCCGCCTCGTCTTTAATAGGAATTATTATGGATAAATACATAACGACCGCAATTACTCCTCAGATTTTCTTCTGACGAATTTTTTCAAAATAGTATCCATTTTCATAATATCCATAGGTTTGCTCAAAAATTCGTTAAAGCCGTTATCGAGAAACATCTGGTCTATACCCGCCAAAGCGTTTGCGGTTAAAGCGATTATCGGAACTTTTTTGGCGTATTCGCCGTCTAGTTTGCGAATTATTTTGGTAGCCTCTATTCCGTCCATTTCGGGCATCATGTGATCCATAAAAACAGCGTCATAAATCACCTTTTGCATCTTAATTTTATCTATAGCCTCTTCTCCGCTTTTTGCAGTGTCTATCTTCATATTGTAAGGCTGCAAAAGCCCTTTTGCCACATCTAAATTCATAGGCATATCATCAACAATCAAAATATGTGCGTATGGCATTTGCGTATATACAAGCCGTTTAGTTTGCTTTTTCTGTTCGTATGAATATTTGAAACTCTTCAAACTATTAACGCATTCTTCACCGATAGGAATTTCACTCATCAACTTCTGCTTTAATCGAATGGTAAATTTTGAACCGACCCCAAAAACACTTTCAACTTGAATTTCACCGCCCATTATTTCAATCATTTTTTTTGTGATGGCAAGTCCCAAACCCGTTCCCTCTATTTTGCGGTTCGCCTGCATATTCACCTGTTTATATTCACCGAATAAATTTCCCAAATCTTCGCTTTTTATACCTATACCGGTATCTTTAATCGATGAAACGAGCCACACTTCATCACCGTGCCGCTCAAAACCTATATGCCAATTAACAATTCCTTCCCGCGTATATTTGAAGGCGTTTGAGAGGAGGTTAGAAAAAATTTGGCGAATGCGAAGTTCATCACCGAAAAGTCTGCTCGGCAAATCCTTATCTATATCTAAAACGAACTGAACCGGCTTTGATTCAATTCTCATCAAGTTGAGGGTAATCGCATTGCTCACCAAACTCGGCGTGTCATAATCAATTGGGACGAGTTCAAATTTGCCGGATTCAATTTTTGATACATCGAGAACATCATTCACAATACTCAAAAGCGTGGTTCCCGCCTCGTAAATTTTTGAAATGCGTTCTAAAGTCTCTTTTGGAATATCTTTTTGTGCAAGGGAAATTTCACTAAACCCTATAATCGCGTTTAGAGGAGTTCGCATCTCGTGGCTCATCCGTGCGAGAAAATCTGTTTTCTCTTTTGAAACCCGTTTATCCGTTTCACTTTGAATATTTAAGTCTCGGTATTTGACAAGCAATTTTTCGCGTTCCTTCTGCATTTTCTGCTCTTTTGAAGTGAAAAAGAAGAGGAAAAATAGAGCCGATAAATCCAAAAAAATCAGAATGCTGATAATATTCCGCATAAAAGCAACTGCTTTCTCGCTATACGCCTCAACCGAAAATACCGCCTTATTACATTTATCAAAGTATTGTTCGCTGCTCGCAAATAGAGTATCCTTTGCATTTGGAACATTGCTCCGCACTTCGAGAATTTCTTTTTTAAGTTTAGACCAATGCACATTTATTTCTGTCATATCATCTTGGAAAACTTCATCTTCGATTTTACTTAAATTTTGCCAACATTTATCGCAACTGCCGTTGGTTAATTCAAAAACAATTGAATCAAGGCGCATTCGCAGTTTATCGTTCTGCATTCCGTTCAATTCCTCTTTTACTAATTTTTGAGTTCCTCCCCGCATTATGCCTGCATAATTGACAACTCGTGCATTGCCCGCCATTTTGAACATAGAATAAAATGAAACGGCGTAACCTATTAAAATACAAACCGCCAAAACACTGATCATAGTTTGTATCTTTGCTCTTTTTGGAGCAGGGACATCGACCCAAGTTTCTACCGCATTATTTACCGCATTATTTACTGCATTATTTAGTGATGTTATTTTGAACATATTATTCCCTATTTTTAAGAACTGTCAATTGCGGCTGAATGTATCTTTTGCTCGCACTTTCGGGGGTATTTTGAACACCTTTTTCGAGATATTCCACTGCTCCGCTGTCATCTCCGTAGGTTTGCAATAAATCTGCCGCTATAACATAATTTCGCCATTCACTTGGGAACTGTTTAATTCCCAAATCCGCATAGTGCAAACCTTTTTCCAAAATCCTTTTCATATTTTCGTCTTTGTTTGCAAGGACATTTTCTATTGAAGTGAGCGAGGGAGTTTCGGGAGTTTTTGCAAGTGTCAAACTATCGCGCAAAGACATTGCCAAACGAATATACATAGAATTGTAATTGAACAAAAGTTGTTCGGTTTCGTCATCTATATGTGCCGTTCCATCACCAAGTCCGCGATACTGAAACACGCTATCCACCAAATATGCGGTGCGGTCAAAATCGATTGAGTCCTTGCTCGGCGTGAGGTTTCCCTTTACCAAATCCCAAATCATCCCCTTTTGCACCATATATTTATCTAAGCCCACACCGTTAGAAAGTCCCACAGTAGTTGAAATATGTATTGGGCGATCCGGATTGTTCATCGTTAAATCTATTACCAACTTGTATTGAGTTTGCATTACTCCGCCTTTGTGCGCCTCGCCCCAATCTTTAAGGGCAGTGTAAGTTTGTAGCCATAACTTGCGTTTTTCCAAATCCGCTTTTGTTTTATCGAGTTCTGCGTTATTGCTTTCCGTACCGTTTTTCACAGCATTTTTTGCACCGCCGTTTTCCGTGCTTTTTTCTGCAACTTGCAATGAGATAAGAGAATCTAAACGGTTATTCAATATTTCAATTTGCCTGTTGAGTGTAGGAATTGCCTGTTCCGCTCTTGCAACCCAACCGTCTATCCGTTGGTTCTGACTTCCGTAATTTTTTTCACTCAAAACCATATCGTTGTCTATACCCGCTTTATTATATGATAACTTCAAAATGGGGGGATTTTCCAACATCTGTTTAATATACCAATCCGTATTTCCCAAAGACAAATTTACAACTCGAACATCTTTTCTTATCCCCGCAACCTCTTGTGCAAACCACAAGGGGAAAGTGTCGTTATCGCCGTTTGTGAAAAGTATGGCATTTGGTTCACAACTCATTAAAAGGTTATACGCATAGTCCCAGGGAACCCAAAGATTTGCCCTGTTATGCTCTTTGTAATTTGCAAAAAGCGGCACTGCTCCGCACAAAATTGCAATTAAAATTCCTGCAGGTTTTGCAAAAGAACCCCGTCGCGACTGCAAAATATGCAACAGCAAATAACCTATTCCCACACCGTATATTAAAGACATCAAAATAAATGCGGGTGTATAAAAATAATCACGATTGCGAACTTCCAAATGAACGGGGTCGGGAAGTGAAGGGGCTTGGTAGCCTTGAGAAGTAAAGGCAGTTTGAATCCTTTTCCAATTTTGCCACGCGGAGGACTGCTCTTCGGGAATGTTTTTTTCGCCCCTTGCAAGCGCAGTGTAAATTTTTCGCTGAATAGTCAAAAGTTCATTGGGGTCGGGAATATTTGAAATTCTGCCTGCCATTCCGCGAGAGGCAAATTCTTCCGTGATTTTGCTCATCTCGTTTTTCCACATATCGTAATCGCGCCCTTCGGTTTTTGTGCCGTCTGCAAAATTGATATACCACAGCAAACCCGCCGAACAAAATCCATAGAGGAACGCCAAATAAATACCTATGGGTTTGTTGCGTTTCCACGCTATATAAATAGTCCAAACAAGCAATCCGTTAAACAAAAGAAATAAAATTCCCTGTGCAAATTCGTTTTCCCCAATTGTCGTCATAAGTGTGGGAAACTTCCAAGAACCTCGTTCAACGGGCGGATTTACCTCTGCATCTATTGAATAAATTCCTGCACGGTAATATGAAACTTCACCCACTTTAAAAGGTGTGTATTGAGCAATTTGATAGCCTCCGTAACCCATGTGCGGAAAAACCATAACTTGATTATCGAACTGTGCCCTGCGATAGAAAGCACGGGAAATCATACTTTCACTTCCGTATTGCTTGCGCTCCACATAGTCGTTAAATGCGAGCCAATTTTTGTCTTCCAAAAGATTTCCGAGTTGCAAATTTCCCTGTTCATCGCGAAAGTTTATTTCGGGGTTGTTCTCGTCGATTATGGGATTTAACTCCGAGCGAATGGGAATGTAAAGGTGAGTGCTAAAACCTATTAACGCCACAACCGTGAATGCGAGCGAAAGAGATATGTCTTTATGGAGCGGACTTTTTTTGGTGAACAGCCACGCAAAAAACAACACAACGAGTAAGGCAAAAGACCACCAGATAAAATGCGAAACCGCATACACAACAGAATAGAGAATTACACCGGTTATCCAAAGCGGAAAGCGGTTTGCAAGGGTTTTGAGCGGAGTTCCGTCTGCAAAAAGCAAAAGGACAAACACAGCAGGAATTGTGAGCATAGTGTAGAGATGAATTCCCACACCCAAAAATCCGAGATAGCATATTAAAATTAAGTATTGATTCCCCCGCTTTTCGTTTCTCACATCTAAATACAACAAAGCGAGATAAGAGATTAACATCACTATAAACATTGCAAAGCCATAAACTTCTGCCTCCACCG
The DNA here is from genome assembly GCA_025997455.1 of Fibrobacterales bacterium. Lineage (GTDB taxonomy): Bacteria > Fibrobacterota > Fibrobacteria > Fibrobacterales > Fibrobacteraceae > BNUP01. The sequence goes on from BNUP01000001.1 coordinate 31,468, forward strand.
CGTTAAACCAAAATGTATCCGAGAATGCAAGGAGGAGACCTGCCGATAGAGAGGCGGCAACAAAGACAAATTTCGGAGCAGTTTTGATTGTTTTGGAGAGTAATTCCCAAGCGAACAGGACGGTTATATATACCGTGGCGGCGGAAGTTACCACAGAAATGTAATTCACCCTTTTGGCAATTTCATCTACCATAGGCAGGAGTATTATCACTGCACGGGCAAAGAAAACAAAAAACGGCGTTCCGGGAGGGTGAGGTATGCCGAGTTCAAATGCACTGGCGACAAATTCTCCGCAGTCCCAAAAACTTACGGTTGGAGCCATTGTGATTGCGTATGTGATTAAAGCGATTAACCCCGCAATTACCGCGGTAATGTGCTTTAGTAGCCCCCCCTTAATCGGCAATTTTTTATCAAAATTGCCACTTCTCCCCCCGCCTATTTCACCCTGAGTGTTGGCAGGGGGAATTTCTTTAAGAATTTTTTCGTTTTGAAACATAGGCAGGGGAAGGTAGAAAATTTGCACTCGGCAGTGCAGGGGTGGAGAGTAGAGAGTAAAGAGTAAAGTGGAGTTGGGAGAAGTGCAATGCAGAGTAAATTTAACAAGGGAACGCGGTGTGGATAGAACGCCACAAAAAAAATGGATTCTGCAACTATCGTGCAGAATGACATTCTCCTTGCAATTCTAAAAGGGCGGGTTAAAAACCACGCCCCTACAAACTCTACACTCTACTCTTTAAACTATCAACTTTTTTCTACCTTCCCCGAATGTCCTCTTCTATATATTCGCAAGTAAATGACCTCGTTGAGCGGGACTTCAGTTTTTATTTGGAAGAATTGAAAAAATTGGTTAAAATTCCGTCTATAAGTTTTAACGGTTTTGATAAAAAGCACATTGCGGATTGTGCAAATGCGGTAGCAGAATTGTTCAAAAAAACGGATTTTCAAAGCGTAAAACTTTTAGATACTGGAACGGATTCACCTGCGGTTTTTGCCGAAATGAAAGGTTTTGGAACTGCACCCGTAATTTTGCTCTATGCTCATTATGATGTGCAACCTCAAATGCAGGAAGACCGTTGGCATTCTCCGCCTTTTGAACCGCAAATTCGCAACGAGCGTTTATACGGAAGAGGAGCGGCAGACGATAAGGCTGGAATAATTGCCAATTTGGCGGCAGCATTAACCGCACGCAAACTTAAAGAAGGAAAAAACTTTCCCACACTGAAATTTTTAATTGAGGGAGAAGAAGAGGCGGGCAGTCCGAATTTGGAAAAATTGCTCTCAAAATATAAAGATGAATTAAAATGCGATGCCGCAATAATTTGTGATGTTGCTAATTTCTCCGAAAAAATTCCCGCAGTGGTTGCATCTCTGCGGGGAATGCTCGCGGTTGAAATAGAAGTGCGCTCAATGAATGCACCCTTGCACAGCGGAATGTGGAGCGGTGCAATTCCCGATGCGGTTCAAGGTCTCTGCAAAATGCTTTCTTCGCTCACGGACGAAAACGGAAAAATTGCGATTAAAGGAATGCCGACTGAGCCTGCACTTGAAAATTCCGTTGCGGAATCATACGAAAAAATTTCAGAGCAATACGGTGAAGAGGAATTGCGCAAAGAAAGCGAACTTTTCCCAAAAACACAACTTTTAACAAGTGAAATAATTAAATCGATGTGGCGAGACCAAACTTTAACCATAACTACAATTCAGGCGGGCGACAGAAAAAATGCGGGAAATGTTTTGCAAAATTCCGCTTGGGCGAGAATCAGTTTGCGATTAACACCCGGCACCGATTTGGAAATTGCAAAATTTGCACTTTTAGAACATTTGAAGGCGGTTGTTCCTTGGGGTTTGGAACTCTCCATAAAAGTTGAAGGCGGAAGCGCCCCCGCGTGGGAAACAAAAACCGAACACAGGTTTTTTCAAAAAATGCTCTCTGCCTTAGAAACGGGATACGGCGAAAAACCGCTTATCACGGGTTGCGGAGCCTCGATTCCTCTTGTGCCTGCATTGGAAAAGGCATTTGCAATACCGCTTTTGCTAATAGGCATAGAAGATCCTCTCACAAACGCACACGGTGAAAACGAAAGCGTTTCTTTAGATTCGTTAAAAAAAACTATAGTAAGCGAAACTGTATTCTTTTTAGAGTGCGGAAATCCATAGCAGGAATAATTTATGACTATCACCGAAAATCAGCAGGAACTTAAAAAAAATTTTGCCGAATTTGAAAGTCCCGATGACAAATGGAAATATCTCCTGCAAATCGCAAGGGAACACGGCGGAATGGATGATTCATTAAAAGATGAAAAATTTGTAGTAAAGGGTTGTGCGGCTAAAATGTTTTTGGTGCCTAAATTTGAAAACGGAATTTTATATTTTTATATGGATACCGAGCAGGGTGAAACTTCGCCGTTGCTCAGCAGAGGGCTTGGAGTGCTTGCATTAAAAATTTACAACGGGCAAAAACCCGCAGATATTCTCGCCGCGAAGCCTGAATTTTTTCAGGAAATAGGTTTGCATATCGGGCTTACTCCAACTCGTGCCAACGGCTTTGCAAGTTTATTGAAACAGATATATATTTATGCAAAAGTATATTCAGTTGTCGGAAAAAATTAATGCTGATTAAAGGCATAAAAATTTTTAATAATGACGGTTTTGGGCAAAGACCCAAGATAGTTTCATATCGCGTTAAACAAAAAACAAAAAAGAGTAGATTTATTTTACCTCCCGTATTGATAATTATTCTTGCGGCTACTTTACTGCTCGGTTATACAACGGCAAGAAATAAAATCATTTATTTTTTATCGCACCCTATTATACTTAAAAATGCATTGATTATCCCCGAAAATTTTGTCGCAATTTCACCGTTAAAATATGAGTGGAATTCTATAAAAATCGTAATTGACGGCTCAACCGTATTTATAAATAAACCAAAAATTTCAATTGACCCGTTTTTGGGATTTCGCCGAGAACTTTTGAATGTGTCCTTAGACAGCGTTAATGCAAACATCGCTTTGCATAGCGAAAACACAACGCAAACAAAAGACACAACCGATCAGACAGGGCATTTAACTCACCCGAATATTTGGCTGCCGGTCAGAGTTTATATAGTTATAAATAAATCTACGGTCTCAATAGCAAATCCCGAACCTCTTACTTGGAGTTTAGATACATTAAAACTTGTAAAATCCGCAAGAGCAAAACGCATTTACACAAGTGCACAAAATATAAGGGGAACTTACCTTGCAAATTCTCTCAACATAAATGCAGATTATCATTGGAGTTCAATGTTCTCGGATGCATCCTTAAAAATTGCAAGCGATAACAAAGATTCATTGCAGATAAATCTAAACGCTAAGCGGGAACGGTTGGAAGATATTTCCGCAGAAATTTCCGCATCTGTAAAGAGTGCTCCGTTTTGGCTCGCCGAAAAATATCCAAGTGATGCTCCCACCCTTGAAAATATAATCATAAATTCAAATGTAGCCTTTAATATTATCAATCAAAAAATGGATTTTAATATTAACTTAAAAAGCAAAATTGGAGAACTGTGGCAACTCCCGAAATTCGATGCGGACATTTTTGCTCTGGGAAACAACAGCGGTATTTCGCAAAGTGAAATTACACTGCTCGGCGATAATAACGAAAAAATAAAATTCAGCGGCAGTGTAGATAAAAATTTAGACGGAAACGGCTCACTTGAAGTTAGCGGAATAAATATTGTGCTTGGCGGAGAAACATTACCGACAGATGTTAAATTTCACCAAATTGTCAAAAAAGGAAATTCGGCATCGGCAATTTTCACAACGGGTGCAGGTTCAAATTTTAATGCAAATATTGCAGATTTAAGCGAGCCGTTAATCACATTTACCGCAGATATTGCACCGAGCGAACCTTGGGCTATTCAATGGTGCGAAGGTAATTTGAAACTCGCAAGACCAACGCTTATTAACGGTTCTTTTTCATTCAAAGATGTTTTGTTAAAAGCAACGGTTCGCACAAAAGTCCCTTATGCATACTACGCCGCCGCAGATGATTTTGAAGTTGATTTGTGGTTGAACGGAGAAGGAATACGATTCCCAAGAGGCACTATTAAACGGGGCGGCTACACAAGCGACTTCACGGGTGAAGTTATGTGGGATAAAGAATATTTGTCTTTTAAGTTAAATCAAAGAGCAGACCCGAAAAATCCCGCAATAGAAAAAGGCGATGCGGAAACATATATAACATTCAATCCAAAAATGAATTTGAAACTTCACAACATTAACACTCAAATGCTGCCTTTTGCAAACTATAAAATGTTAAACGGATACAACGGAATTATAAACGGAAATTGGATTTTCGATATTGAGCACTTTGTAGGCAACGCCTCTGTGGAAGTTGCAACCGCAATACAAAATCAAAAAATAAATGTCAAAAGCGATGTTTATATTAACGGAGATTCTCTTGCAATAAAGAATTTTGAACTTGACCAAAATGACAAAAAATTAAACGGACATTTAACTATGCTTACAAATAAATTTCAACTGTTAGACGCGAGTATAGATATACCCAATATAGATTTGGCATCGATAAGCGTGCTCTTTGGAAATTCAATGTTGAAAAGCGGTTTTGCAGACGGAAAATTGGGCTACGGAATAGAAGAGGGGTTAAAGGGAAATATTGTATTCTCTAAACTTGCACTGAGCGATTTAGATACAACTATATTAAATTTTCCGAACTTAAAATTTAACGCAAAAGACGGACTTGCCAAACTCACGGGGCACATTTTTGCAGGCAACGGTTTGTGGGACGGCGACCTGATTCTCGGTTTGGAAAGGGTTAGCCGAAAACAGGAGCATAAATTTTTTATGTCATATTCGGCGAGTAATGCGGATAATGTAGGAACATTTAAGTTTGACGGAATTTCTTCCGATGACTTTAAGAATTTACACGGCAAGGCGCAACTCTTTGGCGATTGGTTTTTGCCAAACGGAGTAGGTGAAATTAAAAATGCAAATACGCAAATTTTTGTCCAATTTCCTATCGGAAAAAATATACTCGATGAACTCACCGCAAATTTTACTTCTAACGGAACAATTTTTGAAAAGGGCTTTTTGCAATTGCCGGTAGATTTTTACGGACGAATTCAAAAGGGGATTTTACTTGTGGATTCCGCATTTGTGCTCGGAGAAAACAACGAAAAAATAAACGCAAAAATGACAATGAAACTCGCATCTGCCGAACTTCGCAACCTAACATTCAACACCGACCAATTTACAATACTGTTGCAAAAAGAGCACTTGGTGCAAATTAAAAATGCATCCGGCTACACCGAAAGCGATTCTGCAGGAATAAGTATTTTTGCAAAACTGCCGAATATTCTTTACAAATTAGAGAACAGCGACTACGGAAATGCAGAGGTAATATTGAGAGGCGAGGCGGAATATAAAATACCGTTCCAAACGGAAACAACGCAGGCAAATGCGAGCATAACTGGGTATTTCGATATAGATAAAGCGGAGTATAAAAAGGAAATAGACTTAATTCCCGACCCCTTGCATTTAGATAAAACCTTAAAAACTCTCAACAAATTTATAACTTCCGCATTAAAAGAAAAGGGTTCAACCTCCGATGCTTATGCACTCGCAGGGCGACCGACAACTCTAAATATAAAAGTGAATACATCGGGAATGCACCCGGCAACCGTATATTCAAATATTGCAAATTTTCCCTTTGCGGTAAATTTATCAGTGCTCGGCACAACGAGAAATATGTTATTATCGGGTGATATAAACACCGTTGCAAACGGAAAAATCGGTTATCAGGGTCTTACTATGTTTGATTTATCGCACCTGCGGTTTTATTGGCAGGATTCGCCTTGGAAACAGGGGAAAATTGAGTTGGCTGCATCAAATAATTATCCGTTCTGCACTGCGGAAACTTCCGGCAATTCATCAAATGACGAACTTTGCACCGTTAATGTAAATTTAGACGGAACTTTTTCGAGATTGAATATGCAACCGACCACGAACTGCAATATAGAGGCATCGCCTGCACTGATTTACTACAGTATGATGCTCGGATGTATCTCTGCTGACTACGAGTCAAACACTTCATTTAGCAAAAATAAATTTACGGGAATGATGCTCGGTAAACTTATGACAAGCGGTGCAAATCGCGTTATAGGCGGGAATGTTGTTGGCGATATTGAATTTAATATGCTGGATTTTTTTGATGAGGAAAAGCCTGAGCGGGATACGAATTATGTGCGGGTTCCCATAAGTTTAGCACGTTGGGTGCCGAGTTTGGAGGCGGTTTTCGGTTATACAAAAGATGAGAGTATTGATCCTCGATACAATTATTCCATTGAAGCGGGTTTGCGCTATTCGCTTCCCGTTTTTGACTCATCCGATATAAGTAGAAATTTGATAGATCCCTCATTTGATGTAAGTACAAATTTGGTTTCTCGTCATTATAGTAACGCTCTTGAAAACGGACAAGAGGAAAGCCGTTTGGAAAAAAATATCGGTTTGTTATATTCGCACAAATTTTGGGATCCTTGCATTTTGGGCATTGGAAGGTGCAAGGTGGCGGAGTAGTGGGTGTGTCGCAATACGCCCTTACATTGTTAACCTTAAAAATTCCTCAAAATAACTCGGAAATGTTTTGTTCACGCAGGCGGGGTCTAAAATCGTTATGTTTGCACCTTTTTTGTGCGGAGAATTTAAGGAGAATAGAGAAAAGCACATCGCCATTCTGTGGTCTTTGTAGGTTTCAATTGTAGCATTTTGAATATCGCCTTCGGGAGGAGTGATTGTTATGGAATTTTCGGTGGTTTCAACTGTTGCACTGATTTTGCGGAGTTCTGTTGCCATCGCTTTTATGCGGTCTGTTTCTTTTACCTTCCAACTCGCTATACCGGTTATTGTGGTTTTCCCTTTTGCATAACACGCCACAGGGCAAATTGTCATTGCGGCATCTGGAAACAAAGTTGCATCTATTGTGAGATTGCTTGCAACTTGAAATTTTTTTGCATCTGAAAATTCTTTTAAAACATTGACGAACATTATATCGCCTTGTAAAGTAAAATCATCAGGATTAACTCCCAAAACCTCCACATTTCCTTTGGCTATAAAATTTCCCGCATAAAAATAACTTGCAGAAGATGCATCGCCTTCAACCTGAAAATTTTGTTGCCCTTTATAAGTTCCCTTTGGAATTAAAAATTTTTTGAACTCTTCATTTACATTTTCAACCTTCACTCCAAATTTTTCCATTAAGCGAATGGTCATATAAATATACGGTTTTGAAATCAATTCCCCTTCAACTTCTATTTCTAAAGAACTTATTTTATGCGAGTTCGCCGTCGTCTCTAAAAACTCCGGTTTTACGGGATTATGACTCATAGGAGTTTTTAGAGAATTCTGGTATGGTGCGGCAATTAACAATGCGGTTAAAAATTGGCTTGAAATATTGCCTTTTATTTTGACCTTTCCACCGTTCAAACCTGTTGGTTTTATCCTTAAAGGCGGGTAGCCGTCATTTTCCAAATACTCAATATTTGCACCCAAACTTCTTAAAGCATCTACCAAATCTTTTATCGGTCGTTCGTGCATTCTCGGCTCACCGTATAAAATATACTCCCCTTTATTGCAAAGCACTCCCAAACATAATGCCGCAGTTAAAGATCGCATTGCAGTTCCTGAATTTCCCAAAAAAAACTCTACTTTTTTATTTGGTAAGTTTCCTCCGATTCCTTTAATTTGAACAGCACTATACTCATCTTTGCTAACAGAAACGCCGAGTTTTTCTAAAGCCTCTTTCATATATTTTGTATCATCGCTTTCCAAAATATTGAACAGAGAACTTTCCCCTTTTGCCAATGCCGCAAGTAACAGCACCCGATTTGAAATACTTTTTGAACCCGGAACTTTAACCGTTCCGCTAAAATGCGAAGTCGGTGCGAGTGCAAGCGAGAGTTGGTCTTTTATTGCGACCGCGGTGTGTGCCGAACGCCCCATATTATAAACTCTCTCTCTGCAAAATTCCCTGTTTCATAACCAAATGCCTATACGGAGTATTTTGATAAAAAGATGGATTGTGTGTAGCCATAATAACCGCCGTTCCGCTCGCATTTATCCGTTCAAAAATTTTGAAAACTTCGTTTGCGTTTTCGGGGTCAAGGTTGCCCGTAGGTTCATCTGCAATTAAAAGATAAGGTGAATGAACAAAGGCGCGTGCAATTGCGGTTCTCTGTTGCTCTCCGCCCGAAAGTTCTTGCGGGTAGGCATTTTTGCGCTGCGCAATTCCAACCATTCCAAGCGAGTTCATAACTCGTTTTTTTATTTCTGCACGATCGTAGGAAGTTGAAACAAGCAGCGACATTTCAACATTTTCAAAAACAGTTCTGTCGCTTAAAAGTTTAAAGTCCTGAAATACAATGCCGATTTTTTGCCGCAGATTTTGCACCCCGCGCATTGCAATTTTTTTACTGTCAAAAGACAAATCTCCAAATTTCACCAAAACTTGCCCGCCGTTCTCGCGGTCGGGAAATTCATCCATATACACCATTTTCAAAAGTGTGGTTTTCCCCGCTCCCGAATGCCCCGTTAAAAATACGAACTCGCCTTTGCCGATTTTCAAATTGACATCGCTAAGCGCACGGTTGCCACCTTTATATGTTTTAGAAACATGCAAAAAATTTATCATTTAATTTACAACCTGACATCTATATAAACTTCATTTTTCCATTGGTCAATCAAGGTTTGCAATTTTTTATTACCCATATAAGAGGCTGTCATATTTTCCAAAATCGGATAATCCTCATTTAAGTTATATTCTCTAACCTGCTGTTCATCGTTGAGTAAAAAAAATCTGTATGAACCGTCTATAAGTTCAGGCTCCGAAATTTCGCCGACTTCCAAATTAGAAACAACACGACCGTATTCGGGTTTAATTTCTTTTCGCTCCTGCCACCCGAAACTTCCGCCCTTGTAAGCGGTTTCTTTATCTTGACTGAATTTTTTTGCCGCATCTGCAAATGTTTTTGCTCCAGCCGACAAAATTGCATTTCTCAACGAATCTGCAAAGGCAAATGCCCGTGCAGAATCTGAGGCGGTCGGTAATGTTCGCAATAAAATATTTGCAGTTTTTATGCCGTCGTCTTTTTTGCCGAGCAGTCGAATAACATTCCAACCTTCTTTTGTTTTAACCGGATTATCCGTCCATTCTCCAATGCCGAGACGGGAAGTTGCCCGCTCATAATCGGGGTCAAGTGCACCGCGCCGCAAATAACCGCTTGTGTCCGCAGTTTCTTGAGAATGATTTTTTGCGAGAATCGCCCAGTGCACTCCTCTGTCCAAAGAATCTATAACCGCCTCCGCCACCGTCTTCACGGAATCTACCACCCGCGAACTCGGCTCCACAGGCACGCTTATGGTGCTGAGCAAAAAACAATCGTATTGCTGCGGAATAGAATCCTTATAAACCGCATAAAATTCCTCAACCTCTTTTCGCGTGGGAGTTATCAGTCCTATGTGCTTTTGCCGAATCCTCGAAACCTGCATTTGACTGCGATATTGCTCCATAAGTTTTTCGCGATACTGCGCCATTGAAACGCCGAGTTGTGCTCTAATGGCATTTTCCAAAGCCTTTACGCTTGCACCCTGCCGCGCCGCCATACCCTTAATATGCGAATCGACCCGCATAGACAATTCACTTTCATCAACCACAATAGAGTCCCTGTCTATCCGCGAGAGTAGCACTTTTTCCTCAATAATTCTGTCTAAAACCCGCTTCATCTGTTCATTTTCCGGCAACTGCAAAAATCCGGGCGTGCTCTGATACTGATAAAGCGATGCCATTAAATCTGAACGCAAAATCACCTTCCCATCGACCACCGCTACAATAGATTCAAGCAAAATCGGCACAGAAGAGAGTGCAGTCACAACGGAAAACAACAACCCCGTCATTGCAAGCCGCAAATGCGGAACACCAAATCTAAAAAAGTTCATAGGGGTAAGGTAGAAAAAGTTGAGAGAGTAAAGAGTGGAGATGGTAAATTTAGCATTGCAAAAATAGGGTATGGGGTGTTGGGTGTATGGCGTGGAAAATACGGCATTGCAAATTTTTCTGGGGCGCTCTATCCACACCGCGTTCACAACTTTTAGCCAACACTTATTGTCCGCCATTATTTACACAGATTATCTCAATGTCTTTTTAATTGGTCGGCTATGCTTATTGTCCGACATTGTTTATACAGATTATCTCAATTTCTTTTTAATTGGTCGGCTATGCTTATTGTCCGACATTGTTTACACAGATTATCACAACCCCTTTTTAATTGGTCGGCTATACTTATTCAAAAAATCATTTTATAGTCTTCAACTCTATAAACTTGCATATTGGTCTATGGTAAATGGACATTCTCCACTATCAATTTTTAACTTTACACTTTCAACTCTTGCACAGCCGAGTTCCCCACACCCTACACGCCACACCCTATACCCCACCTTGTGCTGCCGAGTGAAAAATTGTGAACGCGGTGTGTGCCGAACGCCCCCAAAAAATTATCTACCTTTCCGTTATGAAACGAGTGCTTTTTATTTTACCGATTGTTGCAATACTAACGGCGTGCGCACCGAGCGAAAAGTCTATCCCGTCCGGGGTTGATGTTTTTAAGGTAGAACAAACCGCAAATGATGCCTTGAACTTGGCGAGAGTCGATTCAGCACAGACGGCGGCTCTGGCTCTTAATCTCGAATTTTTAAGCAAGCGAATAGACCTTTTAGATAGCATATCTTCCGCACTGCCTATATCCGCGGCGAGCGAAAACCAAATGCAAATTGCACTCTTGCGCGAAGAAGTTTCTTTTTTACGGCGATTTCTCGAAAATCAAAGGGGCAGTGTTGAACTTATAAATCCGCAGAGAAAACAGCCTCCGCAAGCGGCAAACCCAATGCCTTCCGAATATGAACAGGCGTGGTTTCTTTTTAATGACCGCAGGGATTATGCAAATGCGGCGGTGTGGTTTGAGAAAGCGACAGTGCTTTACCCAAAAAGCGATTGGGCAGATGATGCTTGGTATTGGGTGGGTGAATGTCAAATTGCACTTGGAAATTACGCTCAGGCAATCTCGGCATTTGAAAAAGTGTTCCTATATAACAACTCAAACAAAGCGGCAGATGCACAGTTCCAAATAGGGATAAGTTTGATTCGTTTGGGCGACAGAGAACACGCAACAGCGGCATTTCGCAAGGTGCAAGAGTTCTACCCTAAAAGCCCCCGCGCCTTGCAAGCCGGCACGGAACTCAACAGATTAAAGTGATCCACGCAGGGCGGAAAACCAAACCTCTGCATTGCGGGTTGGTTAGTGGGAAACTCTCCCTTTCTTGCACCGCCGAGTTTCCATTAGCCGCTCCCCACTATCCAAATAATAATGTTTGACAATTCTTAAAAATTTTTCTATATTATACCATTCATGTCGGATTTTGCTTTTTATCCTGTTAAATCTGCAGTTTGTTCTAACAAACGCACGGAATTGGCATTTTCGGCAACAGAAAAACCTACCTTTGAGCAGGTTGCTCACGGCTCACGGCTCACGGCTCACGGCTCACGGCAGCCTTATATTCTAATTTAAGCAGTTTTTGCAATTGCGAACCGTTTAGAAAACCTCTAAAAACTCTCTTTGTAACACAATTCCACAGATTTGAGTTTTTAGAGACGACGGCGAACTACTCAAATTTGCATAAAAAACGCAGTTCGCCCATGTCGCTTGGTAACCTCTACCAACCTCTTATGAGGTTAATAGTGGTTACCTTTAATTGTGTTCCGCTTGGTGCGGCAATCCATAACTTTTTTCAGGAGAAACAATTATGAACAAAAAGTTCATTCTTCGGGCTATTACCGTTTTCGGAATGGCATTTTTATTTGCTCTTTCGCTAAATGCCTGTTCAGACGGCGAATTAAGTAAGTCTGAGTCTTCCTCTTCCGGCGATGAATTACCTCCATCCGAAGAACTCACCCTCACTACGCTTACCAATCTGTTCGGCGAGGCAACCGCCTTTTCGTCTATATCTTATTCAAATACAGACTCGTTGAATGCCGACAATGCTTTTTATATTGAAAAAGCCGATTCAAGTCTTAAATTTTTTACCGGCAACCGTCTTGCTAAAGCCTATAGAATAACGCTTTCTAAAGAGAGGATTGTTGATGCCGCTTTGCAGAGTAATGATTTTGACACAGAACTCTATCTCTATAGAAGTGAAAGCAACGGAACTTATTCGCCGGTGGCTCAAGATACAGCAAAAATTCACTATAAAGAAACCGGCACCAATGCAACATATATTCTGGTAGTTACTTCACTTAAAAAAAATAAAATAGGTGCTTATACGCTTACTATGTCACTCACTCGCTCACTCTCCGACTTGCTCGGCAACGCATCTGCAATTACTGCACCTTATTCGGCTGTTGGCTCTTTGGATAGTTTAGCACCTTACATTTCGGTACTAAGTGCGGAATTTGGCTTTAAAAACGGAATCCGTTTTGCCAACTCCTATAAAGTGGAACTCACCAAAGGTAAAATTATCGATGCCGCTTTGCAGAGCAGTGATTTTGCTACAGACCTCTATCTCTACCGAATCGAGAGCAATGGCGCTTATTTGCTGGTGGCTCAAGATACTGCAAAAATTCACTACAAAGAAGACAAAGACAAGGGACAATATATTTTGATAGCGAGTTCTCTTGAAGAAAATAAAACGGGTCTCTACACGCTTACAATGTCTATAACAAGGGCACTTCTCGATTTGCTCGGCGGAGCGGCACCAATTGTATCTTTCCCGCATTCGAGCGGGAGTGCTTTAGATAGTACGCGTGCCTCCCTCATCTCGGTATCGGGCGATGAACTTAGTTTCAAAAACGGGAATCGCTATGCGAATGCCCATAAGGTGACACTTGCCAAGGGGCAAACGATAGACATTGTTTTACATAGCAATAATTTTGCTCCTGATATTTATCTCTATAGAGATAACGGTTCCGGAATTTATGAATTTGTAAAAAAACAAAGCGGTGCCATTGGTAGCGATGCAAGCATCCGTCACAGTGAAGATACTGCGCCAAATACATACATTTTAGTGGTAACTTCTTCTGAGGCGGAGAAAATTGGAGCCTACACGCTCTCACTTACGGTTGCAGCATCACTCAAGGATATACTTGATGGTGCCGCTGTGGTCTCGTCTTTAATTTATACAAAAGCAAGTTCTTTGGATAGTGCTGCAGCCAAATATATTTATGTACCCACGGATACACTGAACTTTAAGAACGGATATCGTTATGCAAGTGCCTATAGAGTGGATTTGGTAAAAGGTCAGTTTCTTGATGCCACTTTACAGGGCAGTGCTTTTGATAAAGATTTTTACCTATATAGAGATAAGGGAGAGGGAGTTTATGAATTTGTAGCAAGCGATAGCAAAAATGCAACTAATGCGAATGCCGCCCGCATTAGTTATGAAGATACACTAACTGCCTCTTATGTTTTGGTGGTGAGCACAATCTCTGCTAAAAAAACGGGTGCTTACACGCTTAATCTATCGATTAAAATCAGAGCACTCACGGATCTGCTCAGCAAGGCAACGCCAATTTCGTCTTTTCCACATTCGAGTTCGGGTTACTTGGATAGTTCTCGTGCCTCTGTTGTCTCGGTATTGGCAGATACTATCAATTTTGCAAAGGGAGTTCGTTATGCAAATGCACTTAAAATAACGCTTTCTGCCAATCAGACATTGGACATCGTTTTAAGTAGCAATAATTTTAATCCGCAGGTTTACCTCTATAAAGATAAAGGGGCGGGAATCTATGAATATGCAGGAAAACAAAGTAGTACCGCCGGCAGTGCAGCAAGCATTCTTTACCGTGAAGGGTCTGTGCCCAACACATACATTTTGGTGGTGACTTCTTCGGGAGAAAATGAAATTGGAGCCTATACGCTTTCGATTACACTTGCCACATCCCTTAAAAGTTTGCTTGACGATGCCATAGTGGTTTCGTCTTTATCTTACGCTCCAACGGGCACATCTTTAGACGGAACAAAAGCCACTTATGTTTATGTGGATGCATCGGATGCGACTTTGGAATTTAAGGAGGGATACCGTTACGCAAACGCCTATCGAGTGAATTTGGTAAAAGGTCAGTTCCTCGATGCCACTTTGCAGGGCAGTGCTTTTGATAAAGATTTTTACTTGTATAAAGACAATGGCAACGGAAATTATTCGTTAGACACTATCGACAGCAAAAACGCTGCCGGTGGGGTTGCCGCTCGAATTAGTTACGAGGAAACAACAGCCTCTGCCTCTTATGTTTTGGTGGTGAGCACACTCTCCGCTAAAAAAACGGGTGCTTACACATTTAACCTATCGATTAAAACCAGAGCACTCACGGATATTCTCAGCAAGGCACCGGCAGTTTCGTCTTTTCCGTATTCGAGTTCGAGTTCCTTGGACGATTCCCACGCCTCTGTTGTTTCGGTGTTGGATGCGGAACTTGGGTTTGCTACTGGAGTTCGTTATGCAAATGCACATAAAATAACACTTGCTAAAAATCAAACTTTAGATGCCGTTTTGAGTAGCAATAATTTTGCTCCAAATATTTACCTATATCGAGTTAAAAGTGCCGGAAGTTATGAACCGGTTAGCGAAAACGATATGATTGTAATTAGCGAAAACAATGCAAGCATTCATTACCGTGAAGGGACTGCACCAAACACATACATTTTGGTGGTGACTTCTTCGGGAGAAAATGAAATCGGAGCCTACACGCTCTCACTTAAAGTTACCATACCTCTTGCAGATTTATTTGGTAAAGCAACTACGGTTTCATCCTTAACTTACACAGCACCATCCGGTAGTGCATTGAATGGTACCGGTGCCTCTTTTGTTTATGTGTCAGGAAATGAATTAGGTTTTAAGAGCGGATATCGTTACGCAAACGCCTATCGAGTGGATTTGGTAAAAGGTCAGTTCCTTGATGCAGTTTTGAAAAGTAATACATTTGATTCAGATTTTTATTTATACAGAGAATATCCAACCGGGGTTTATGAATTTAAAAAAATGGAAAGCAGTAACGCAAGCGATGTGAATCCCGCTCGAATTCGCCATTGGGAACAAAATGCACCAAGTTCTTATATTTTGGTGGTAACTTCATCCTCTCCCGAAAAATCCGGTGCTTATGAATTCATATCATCAATTAAAACTATAGACACTCATTATAGTGAGTTCACAGATGGGCGAGATGGCAATGTATATCATCAAACCACAATCGGTTCCCAAACTTGGATGGTAGAGAATTTGAAGTACAGTCTGACTGGTGGCAATTTTTGGTGCTACGATAATGGTGATATTGATAATCCTGTTGATTGTGGTGAATACGGTCTTCTATACGATTGGGAAACTGCAATGGCTGCTCAAGGAGCATCAACCACAATGCAACCCAAACAAGGTATTTGCCCAAATGGTTGGCATGTGCCTAGCGATCCCGAATGGATAACACTTATAAAATATGTGGAAGAGGGTGCCGATAGCACTGCCGGGATAAAACTTAAAGATGCAGCAGAAGGAACATTGTGGGCGCCTATCGATTATAACCCTGAAGGTTTTGACGAGTATCATTTTACTGCTAAACCGGGAGGGGCTTACTATAGTAGTGGTTCGTTTGAAAATTTTGGTTTAAATGGCTATTGGTGGACATCTACTGTTTCCGGTAGCGATGCTACGGCAAGATATATGCTCTATGACCGTAACGAAATGTATTCTAATTCCTATAGCAAAAAGAACGGTTACAGCGTTCGTTGCATTAGAGATTAGGATTAACTTTATAGTTCTTCAGAGATTACTATATTCCCAATAATGGGCATTTATCTCAATCCGGGCAACTCCAAGTTCGCAACCGCTTTGCATAGCGAAATCTATGTAGACAAGAGCGGATTGCTATCAGTTCTAAACAAAAGGTTAGGGACGGAACAACGCTTTTTCTGCGTTAGCCGCCCTCGGCGTTTTGGTAAAACTATGGCGGGTAATATGCTCACTGCCTATTACGGCAAGAATTGCGATTCAAGAGATTTGTTCAAAAACTTGAGAATTGTGCAAGACCCGTCTTTTGAGAAACATTTAAACAAGCATAATGTGTTTTTTCTAAATATCCAAAAATTTTGGAGCGAGACACATGATATCAGGAAAATGATAGAACTTTTGCAAAAATCTTTGCTTTGGGAATTGCAACAGCAATATCCAGAAGTACAATATTTTGACAAAGCAGATCTCACTCGTTCGTTGAGCGATATTTTCGCACAAACAGGCGAAGGTTTTATTTTTATTGTGGATGAGTGGGACTGCTTATTTCGAGAGGTCAAGGAAAGTCCTGAAATTTGGAAGATTTATCTTGAATTTTTACAGAACTTGCTCAAAGATGCCGAATATGCGGAATTAGTTTATATGACCGGTATTTTGCCTGTGAAAAGAAAGGTTTCGCAGTCAGCACTCAATATGTTTACCGAATATTCTATGACAAATCCTATGAATCTTGCAGAATTCGTTGGTTTTACAGAGTCTGAAGTTGAAGGTCTATGTAAAAAATATGACATAGATTTTGAAGAAACTAAAAAATGGTACAACGGCTATTACTTGCCGAAAATTGGCAATGTGTATAATCCCAAATCGGTGGTTACGGCTATGCTTAGCGGTATTTTCGACAACTATTGGACTAAGACAGCGAGTTACGAGGCAATTGAAATATATATAAAAATGAATTTTGACGGCTTAAAAGAATCAGTAGTTCGTTTGCTGGGCGGCGATAGAATTAAAATCAATCCGGATAGGTTTTTGAACGATATGGCGACAGTCGGGAGCATAGATGAAGTATTCACACTTTTTGTGCACCTTGGCTATCTTGGGTATGATAGAGATAATCAAGAAGTTTTTATCCCAAATAGCGAAATAGCCTCGGAGTTTGTAAATGCAATTGAAGGAGAGAACTGGAAATCCGTAGTCGATGCTCTAAAAGCCTCCGACCAACTGCTCCAAGACATATTACAAAAAAATGCAACCGCTGTTGCAGAGGCAATAGACACCGCACACATAGAGAATGCCTCCATCTTAAAATACAATGACGAAAATTCGCTTGCTTGTGTCATTTCTCTTAGCCTTTACAGTGCAAGAAAATACTACACGGTTATCCGAGAACTGCCAGCGGGCAAAGGTTTTGCCGACCTTGTGTTTTTGCCGCACCCTAACCAAACAGACAAACCGGCGATGGTGGTGGAATTAAAATGGGACAAAAACGCAAATAGTGCAATTCGGCAGATTAAAGAAAAAAAATACACCGCGGGTTGTGGGGGCGTATTCGCAGGTTGTGTAGGGGCGGGTTTCAATAAGTATATCTGCCCTATTAAAAAAAAAACTGAGATAATCTGTATATACGATGGCAGAAAACCCGCCCCTACCGGAAATTTATTGTTAGTAGGCATCAATTACGATAAAGAAACAAAAAAACATGAATGCGTGATTGAAGAGGCGTTGCTGTAATGAAAAAAAAATCCAAACGATTTGAAATTCGACTTTACTCAAAAGGCACGGGCAGACCGGTGTTTTTTAGTATTCCCGTTCGGGTGATTTTCGGGTGGGTTTTGGGACTTGCGATAATTATTCCCGCATTTATTTTTTGGTTGCCCGAAAATATGCTGCACTTAAAAAATTTGCGTGTTATTGAAGTTTCAAAAGAACAAAAAACTATGCAACTCACCGCAAACAAACTTGAAAAGCAAATTTCTGAGGCAGATGTTAAAATTGAAGACGGGCATAATCTCCGCTTTAGAATAAACCAACTTGCAGGCATACGGGAACTTCATAAGAACGATTCATCTGCGGTAAATTTGCAATCGATGAATTTTACCCGTGTGACAAATTCCTTAAAAATATTCAGTGCACTTCGCGATTCACTTGTCGCAAACGAGCAACTCGCCGCCGCTCTTCCGCTTTTGCATCCCGTAAAACGACATCAAAACATCACCAACAGATTCGGCATTGTGCAAGACCCTCTTACAAAACGGGAACTTACGCATCGCGGTATTGATTTTGCCGTTCGTGACGGAGATACAATTATCGCTACGGGAAACGGCATTGCAGATAGTGTTTTGAATCGTAAATCCGGTTTAGGGACAACTCTTGTGATTAAGCACTCGCCGCATATTGAGAGCGCGTATTCGCATTTGCAGGCAATTTTTGTGAAAGCGGGAAGTCATATAAAAAAAGGGCAAGCGGTAGCAATAGCAGGTCGTTCGGGAAGTGTAAATTGGCCTGTTCTGCATTATGAAGTTCGCTATGACGGGCAGCCGATAAACCCGGAGAATTATTTTATTACGCCTTAGTTTTAGGGCGGAATTTCCACTATGGATAAAATTTCTCAAGCACAGGATTTAATAGCAAAATACAGACCGGAACTTTTGGAAAACCGTCCTGTTTATGAGGCGATTTTGCAATTTTATTCGGGGCATAGTTTAATTGAAACGCAAATTTTAGACTTAACTTATCTGTTAAAAAATAGTAAAATTGAGTTACTTAAAGCGGGCGGTGAAAGTTTTAAGGAATGCGTTTATAATCTCCTTGACGAGTATCCCGAAATTACAACAGCAAAAGGTATGTTGCGATTTTACGAATGCCCGCTTGATTTTGATTGGCGAGAATGTGAAAAATCCGAAATAGTGTTAGGCGATGCTCTCACACAAGATATTTACGGTTGGAAACCCGATTTTTGGACTGTGTTTTCGGTGGAAAGATTTTCGGCGGAAAATAAATTTTCTATATTCGCCTTGTGCGCTTTTTCTTAGTTTTACTTTTTGCTGTTTCTGCTTTTGCTTTGAGCGATGGCGGTGATTTTTTGGTGATTCCCTCGGCGGAAATTTTGCCGAATAATGCGTATCAGGTGCGAGGGACACTCGGATACCATCAGTCGTCCTGTTCCTCAAAGGGTATGTGCGACAGGCATCCCTTTGTGGCATCGCTCAGGTATGGGTTGCTCGGTGCACTTGATGTGGGAATGCAATACGGGAGCACCGTTTCTATAGATGTGAAAACTGCGTTGGTAGCGAAGTATGGAGTTATCCCTGCGGTGTCACTTGGGGCACGGGCTTTTGTGCAAAGTCCGGAGGCGTATTTTTATTCCGTGTCAAAAGAAAACAGAAGGCAGCAAACCGGAGAATTTTTCGGTGTTGCACAATGGGGAAGCGAGTGGTGGAAAATACTTGGCGGAGTGTCGGCGTTTCCTGCAATGGAGGCAGATGATGTTGCACCGTTTTGGGGTTATGAGCAGGGTTTGGGAACAAAAAAAGTTAATCTAGTTTATGAGGGATTTTTTAGGCACGGGTTTTCTCATCACAACTTAGGCTTAAATTTTGCACCTAATTCTTTTCTCGGTATCAGTGCAGGTGCAACCGAATTTTACAGATATTTTTTCAAGGATAACGGCAAACCCACTTTTAGAATTGTAAATCGCAATGTGGAAACGGGTTATCGTGCACCGGGCGTGTATTTCTCCGTTGTGATTAACGGTTCAATTTCGGGGGCAACAATACCGAACCAGAAACTTGAACTCGACAGTTTAAAAAAGCAGGTTGCGGGGCACGAGAGAGAGTTAGCGGCGTTGAGGGAACAATTGGATTTTATGGAAGGAGTCGGTTCTGCGACCGCAGGCGGATCGCCCAATAATTATATAAATAGTTTTGAGGCGGAGTTTGATTCCATTCAGGCGGAATACAAAAATGATAATTGGAATTTGGAAAAGTTGCGTGAGCGCGAGCAAATTTTTACGGATAAGGGCGGGGCAGCAAAAAGATTTTTAATTAGAACAGCAAAAAATAAATCGCTTGAACAGGATAGAAGAATTACCGCACTCCGCGTGATGAGCCATTTTTCAGATGAAGTATATATATCGCCGCTTGCGGATATTGCAGTTGATAATTCCGATTTAACCGTTGCAAGGGAGGCGATTTTGGCACTCGGTGCGATGGATTCTCCAAATGCGAGAAAGAGGCTTGCGGAAATTGCAAATCAAACAACAGGCATAGTTCGCGAGACCGTTATAGAGATAATGGGGAGTTTATGAGCGGTGCGGGAAAACGCGTTATTCTCGATGTGAGGCATATTAAGCGGGAATTTCGTATGGGTGCAGAGACTGTGCACGCTTTGCGCGGAGTATCGTTTTCTGTTTTATCAGGCGAATTTTTAACGATAATGGGTGCATCGGGCAGCGGAAAAACAACGCTTTTGAACACGCTCGGTTGTATGGACAGACCGACTTCGGGCGAATATATTCTCGACGGCGAACAAACGCATTCGCTCAAAAGAGATGCTCTCTCAACTTTGCGGAACAGAAAAATCGGCTTTGTGTTTCAGAGTTTTAATCTCCTCGCACGCACAAGTGCACTTGAAAATGTTGAACTTCCCCTGCTCTACAATTCTTCCGTGAGTGCAAAGGAACGGCGGGAACTGGCTATTTCCGCACTCGATAAAGTTGGGCTTGCTCATCGCAGTGACCATTTTCCGAATCAACTTTCGGGAGGACAACAGCAGCGGGTTGCAATAGCGCGGGCGCTTGTGAATGACCCTGTTATGATTTTGGCGGACGAGGCTACGGGAAATCTCGATACCCGCACAAGTTATGAAATTATGTCTCTTTTTCAAGAACTAAACCGACACGGGAAAACCGTTATTTTTGTAACTCACGAACCCGATATTGCAACATTCAGCGGCAGAACTCTAAAACTAAAAGACGGACTTTTGCACAGCGATTTGAAAAACGAAAATATAGCGAATGCGGCAAAATCACTTGCAGAATTACCGATACCAAAAGACGAGGAAGTTTAATATGGGGCACTCCCCTCATTGCGAACCGCAGGCAAAGCAACACACCGAGTTTAGCAATAATTTTCGCAAAACTCCATTTCTCGGTATTCTTCGCGGACTGCCAATTGAACAAATTGTAAATTGCACAGAAACATGCAAAAAAACTAATTTGAAATTTATAGAAGTTCCGTTAAATACCGAAAATGCGGCGGCGGCGTTGTCTGCGTTGTGTATTGAAGGCGAGAGAGCGGGTTTAACGGTTGGGGCGGGAACGGTTGTGAGCGAAAGCGATTTTTTTGTTGCGATAAAAGCGGGTGCAAAATTTATAGTATCTCCGAACACGGACGAAAAAATTATCGGGTTGTGTGTAGAAAAAAATATTCCCTGCATTATCGGTGCACTCACTCCAACAGAAGTTATGCGTGCTTGGTCTTTGGGTGCAAGCACCGTTAAAGTTTTTCCCGTATCTGCAATGGGTGGCGTTCAATATATAAAGGAATTGCGCGGTCCCTTCAAAGACATTCCGCTCCTCGCTTGCGGCGGCGTAAATGCTGGCAACACAAAAGATTACTTCAATGCGGGGTGCGACTTTGTCTCTTTTGGTGCGAGCGTATTTTCTTTGGAAGATATGCAACGCGGAAATTGGCAAATTATAGAAGAGAAAATTCTTTTACTCTTACTATCAAATCATCATACTCTTCCACAGCCTTAAACTGCGGAAATTCCGCCTTCAATTTTTCTGTTGCACGGAACAGGCAACCGACATTTGCCGCCTTTAACATTGAGATGTCATTGTAGGAATCGCCCGCCGAGAACACCCTGAAATTCAAATTCTTAAACGCCTCAACTGCCGCCTGCTTTTGGTTTTGCTGTCGCAATTTGTAACCTGTAATTCGATCGTCTTTCACTTCCAAATTGTGGCAGAACAGAGTTGGGTAACCCAAATTTTTCATAATCGGTTGAGCAAATTCAACGAATGTATCAGAAAGAATTACCACTTGGCAAATTGAGCGGAGTTCGTCTAAGAAATTTCGCGCCCCGTCTAAAAGGGGCATTTCCGCAATAACACTCTGAATTTCCGATAACTTCAAATTATGCAGAGATAAAATTTTCAGTCTATGACTCATCAATTTATCGTAATCGGCAATGTCGCGAGTGGTTAATCGCAATTCGTGAATTTTCGTTTTCTCGGCAACGGAAATCCAAATTTCAGGGGATAAAACCCCTTCCAAATCCAATGTAATTATACAGGGACTACTCATTTTCTTCAAAAGAATGGCACGCCGCATTGCAAGCGTTATTAAACCTATCCCACAATTGCTTTGCGAGATGCGGAGAAACATTGCCCGACTCTCTCCAACTGCCTCTCAAAGCGTTAGCCTCCGAGATTACTTCCGTTCGGTTAAGAGTTCCTTTTTTTGCGTTTTCCAAAAGAGCCTCCGCCTTCGCACACAAGTCCTCTTTTTTCTGCGAATTTACTTTATCCAAATTATTGCGAATTTCCTTTTGGTCGTTATATTCGTCAAAAAGATTCCGCACCAACTCGTTAAATTTTTCGGCAATTTCCACCTCTGCCAAACCACACCTTCCGGTTTTTTGCCATTCCTGTTGCAAACCGCGAACCGTTTGCAAAGTCTTATACTTAAAATTTCCCTGTTCCAAAATCGTTTTAAGTTTTTCCGTGAGTCCGTGCTTGGTATCCCAATTTTTGTCGAGTTCTTTTGCAATTTCTGGATTTGTCTTTGAGAGCGTTTCCCAAATCATATCGGACACCGCATAAAATCTCGCATCTAATTCTTTGGCAAAACTTCCGCTTCCTTCGGCGATTAAGGCTTTCCACTCTTCCTCAATCTTTTTCCACTCGGCAATTTTTGCAACTGCCGCAGATTCGGAATTTGCCGCCGCCGCCGCATCACCCGCCTCAAAATTCAACGCCTCAATTCTTGTGCATAATTCCTCTCGTTTGTTCTTTGAATTTTCAAAATATGCACTCCTATTTTCAAAGAAAATATCGCACGCCGCCTTAAATCTCGCAAGCAGTGCCTCATATTGCTCGGTGGGCACGGAGCCTGCGGTTTTCCAATCTGCACGAAGTTTGGTATATATTTTCGGTGTGTTAATCCAATCCGTGGAATTAGACAACGCCTCCGCATCTGCACATAATTTTTCCCTTGCGGCAATTCTCTCGTTTATCAGTTCGCCTTTTTGCTTGCGATAATTCTCCTGTTTCTTAAAGAACTCGCTTATCGCATTTTGGTAGCGTTCCCAAAGTGCGTGATTTTTATCCTTGGGTACAAAGCCCACCATTTTCCATTTCGCCTGCAACTCTTGAACTTTTTTCAGTTGTTCGCCCCATTCGCCTTCGGCTGCGGCTACATTTTCAAGAGCCTCGCAAATTTGCTCCTTCTGCTTAAAGTTATCCTCTTGCCCCTGTTCCTGCTCTTTTAACAACGGCGAGACCGACTCCATAACCTTATCCAAACCCGCTTTGAACTTGGGCCAAAATTCCTGCAATTTTGCGGCGGGCATATAGCCTGCTTGTTTCCACTGCTCCAAAAGCCCAAACGCCTTCGCTCGATTTTCCAAAACCACCGGCGAATTTGCCAACGCCTCTATTTCCTTAATCAAACCTTCGCGAGTTTGCTCCGCGTGCCAAGATGCCCATTCCTGCAAATTTTGAAACTTGCTTGTTGAGGCACGGAAATCCTTGTATGCGTTTTTGAACTGCGTTTTTTTCTCACCGACAATTTCGCGCCAATCGTAAAAAGCCTGCCTGATACTCTGTGAAATTTCATTGAAATCACCGTTCTCATCAAGTGAATTTACCTTGTCGATAATTTTCTGCAACAGAGGAAGTTTTGCGTTGTATTCCTCTTCGCTGAGTTTTTCTTCGGAATTTTTTTCTTCTGAATCCGCAACGGAATCAGCAGGTTTTTCCTCCGCATTTTTTTCCTCTGCAGAAATTGAAATCGATTCTGTTTCCTTAGATTCGTCACTACCCGCAACAAGAGCACTCACCGCGGGAGCGGCAGTTGTCGTTTCTTCTTTCGTTTCTTTCAATGCGATTTTTGCTTTTTCCTCTTCTGCAATGCTAGCTTTTTGAGCCGCAATATTTTCTGCCAACTTAACGAACACCGCTTTTAACTCGTTCTGCTTTTCCGTTAAGCCGAGAGTCTCGGCTTGCACACCCAGAGAAGATGCCTCTGCCGAAAGCCTGCTCACTTCATTTTCCTGTGCGATAATATTTTTGCTTTCCAAAAGACGGGTCGCGTGCGAGAGCAGGGCTTTTTGTTTTTGCAACAGAGAATCTGTTTGTTCTTTTTCCGGATCTATTTTTGCGTTTTTAATCTCCGACAAAATTTCCTTCGCTTTTTTTCGCACCGATGCGTGCTTTGACTCATCTAAAATTTCTTTGATTAAATTTTCCCTTTGCACCTTAGACAATGCCGCGAGTGCAACCGACTCCTGCGGGTCCTCAACGGCGACCTGCGAGAGCAAGCCCTGCTTGGTGCATTTATCTATGCATTCCAAACGAACTTCCGTTGATTTTGCAACTCTAATCAATTCCTCAATATCTTTTGGCTGCAGGTCTGCAAGCACTTGACGAATTTCCGCTGTCGGTGCTCCTATATGATTTTTCACCAACTTAAACCACTGATTTTTTAACGATTCCTTTATTGCATTTCGCACGGATTCATCGGTTTCCCCTTGCAAAATTGCTGTCAAATGATTTGCTGAAGATATTTTCAAAACTGCAATTTTTCTTATTTCCGCATCCTTTTCGGTTTTCGCAATTTCTATAAGTGCATCTAAATTGGACGATTCCAATTCCTGCACTGCCTGCTTGCGAACCGCTAAGTCCGAGTGTTGCCATTTTGGCTTAAATACATCAAAAAACGCCATAAAAAAACCTCTTTCTAAAAAAGTGTGTTTGTTGAGGTTGTAATTTAGAAAAATTGCGGGAGCACAATTTCTTTTTAATTGGTCGGCTATACTTATTGCCACTACTATTTATACAGATTATCTCATTTTTTTACAAGTGAGTGGCTATACTTATTCGCCGTTGTTCTAAAAATTGCAAGTGCGGAAGGTGATATTTTAGCAATTTTTAGAAATTCCCATAAGCGAATGATATGGGAGTGATTGTAAGGTTTTGCTGTTTGGCGGCAGAAGGAATGATTAATGGGAGATATTCTTAACTAATTTGACCAATTCTGCTTTTGAAAGTTTTGTTGCCTTCATTATTTGTCCTATAGTAAAGCCTGTAGTCTGCATATTGATAATCATATTTTGCAAGGTTTTGGTTTCGCCTTCTGCCAAACCTTTCGCCTTGCCTTCTGCCAAACCTTTCGCCTTGCCTTCCTCCAAACCTTTTGCCTTGCCTTCCTCCAAACCTTTCGCCTTGCCTTCCTCCAAACCTTTTGCCTTGCCTTCCTCCAAACCTTTCGCCAAACCTTTCGCCAAACCTTTCGCCAAACCTTTCGCCAAACCTTTCGCTTCTGCTTCTGCTTGCTTTGTATAGAGCAACATATCCCAGTCCATTTGAGCCTTGACACTTGCGTTGTAACGCCGAATCTCCTCAGTGGTAAAAGCAGCAACTTCTGCCAATTTGAACATTTTTTTAAAAACATACTCGCTGAGTATCTTTGGGCGTGTTCGTAAAGTAGGCAGACTCTTTAACGCATAAAGCCATTTGTCGAACATTGTCTCTAATTCGTCTTCTGTCTTTTTAAAGTTGGGCATCTCCAAATAAATATAAGTGAGTTTGTCGTAAAATATATCTTTGGTATCTGTGTCCATCAACTTGACTTCGGTATAATAATCACATTTTTTTTTGCCCCTATCCTCGTCAAAGACAAAGTCTAAAATGCCCACAAAATATACAGCCTTGAGTTCAAAATTCCAAGAAACATCTTTGCCGTCGGCATCTTTGATACGACCTTTAATAGCCTGATCTTGAATTGGGAAAGTGCTGTAATAAACGCTACGGTCTTTAAAAAACGGGTAAGATACCTGTTGCATCTCCACTATAAATTTTTCGCCCTTTTCATTTTCGCAATAGATGTCTAAAAAAGCCTTGCGATCCAGCACGGTTTTACCTAATTTTTCGGGATTAAGGTAGGTTATATCTTTGATTTTGCCTTGATCTTTAATTAGAGTCCCCAAAAAATTGATTAACAAGTCTTTGCTTGCAGGTTCTCCAAATAACCGCTTAAAGCCAAAGTCGGTATAGGGATTAACATAACGGGTATGCGGACCAACTATGGGAACAGAAGTTTCGTTCCACACAGGAGCGGCACTGTCGCTAGCGTAACTACTATGCGTTTTATATTTGACAGACTTTTTTAGCGGCATAGGGGGAAATGTAGAAA
>BNUP01000002.1 GCA_025997455.1 Fibrobacterales bacterium
ACTGCGAGTAATTCAACTTTTTCTTGCGAATCAAGGAGTCCAACGATTTTTGAAGATCGATCACTATCTCTTTGTGTTCGGGAGAAATAAACTCCAAGTCCTCATCTTCGCCCACCGGTCTTGGCGGTCTGCCCCTTCCTCTAACAGGTGCGTTTGGGTCTCTCAGCGGTCTGGTTCGTGGTCTGCCTCTGCCGCGTTTTTTTTCGGCTGTGGTTGCTGCTACTGAATTTTCAAGGTCTTTCATAAGGGGGAAGGTAGAAAAAGTGGGGTGTAGGGTGTAGGGTGTGGAAAACTCGGTGCTGCAAGAGTTGAAAGAGTAAAGAGTAAAAAGTAAAGAGTAATAACTTTACACTTTTCACTTTCAACTTTACACTCTATTCCCCTACACCCCACACCCTACACCCTACACCCCACTTTTCCTACATTCCCCCATTATGTTATCCTCGCCAAAAAAATTTTCCGTGCAGTTTTTTGATTGCGATTCATCGGCACATCTTCGCATATCGCGCTTGAGCGAATTCTTTCAGGAGGCATCTCTTTCCCATTTGGAAGAACAGGGATTCGACTACCAAACAATGATAAACAGAGATAAATTCACGCTCCTTATCTCGCGCGTTAAAATTCGATTAACACACCTACCGCTGTGGGGAGAAAACATAACAATCACCACTTGGCTAAAAGGCTTTGCACCCGATAAAGTCGGCTGGAACGACTACGATGTTCGCGATTCGCAAGGCAATTCAATAGTGCAGGCGACTTCATCTTGGTTGCTTATCAACTTAAATGATGGCAAAGCGATGCCGTTCAAAGACGGACCTTATAAATTTGAAATCTCCGACAAAAGTGCAATGCCCGAAACTATCGATATATTGGAACCTAAGGGAATGCCTACGGAAGTGCTCGTAAAATCGGTGAGATACAGCGACATAGACTTAAACAACCATGTGAATAACTGCCGATACACAGACTGGGTTTTGGATACACTCTCGCCCGAAGAGATTCGCGAACGCCGCATTCGCTCAATACAATTGAACTATTTACAGCAAGTTCCCTACAACGCAAAAGTCTCTCTAATGCGGTTTCCTCCGAGCCGCCACCATATAGATGTATTCGGCGTGAATAAGGATCACCCTGAAGAAGTGCATTTTCAAGCGAGAATAGGCTTTGACAAGGCTTTGTCTTAAATACCTTCTCTCTCCAACTCGATCAACGCCGCATTCAGCGTGTCCTCAATCTCTTCCCTAAACCTGCCAATGCCGAGTCGGCAAGTATAAACTAAAGAATCGTTTTTGTGAATGCAAAGTACGGGCACACCCGCCTCTTCACTGAATGTAACCTTGAAGTTTTTTTCAATCAACTTTTCTAAAATTTCACGCATCTTTTCTCTCCTTATCTTTTAATTCCTTTAATGCAACGCTCAACTTTTTTAACCTTCTAATCAAAGCCCAAATTGCGAGCAGCATAATTAGGCAACTCGCCCCAATAGCCGCAAGTGAAGTCCAATGCACGGATGTTTCAGTCGAAGGCAGTTCAAAATCTGCAGATAAAACTACCCTCTTAGATGCCACCGCAGTCACGGGAATTTTCCAATTTATTTTTACAAAGCCGTTTTCATTCACAACCGAAGCCGTATCTATAGGCTCACTGTTCAGCAAAATTGCACCCTTTGGCAAAGTTAGAGAATGCTCCCAAAATGAGGAATCATCGCCGTTAAGTTGTTCAAGTGCAAAAGAATCAACGCTCTCTTCGGGAATTACCGCACCGTCCTCACTCTCCGCATTCGGGTTGAGCACCCGTTTAAACGAAAATCTGTTTTTCAACGAATCATTTTTCTGTAACGACAAACTTCCCACAAAATCTTTATCAAATTGTTCATCTTTCCAAGTGAGCAAATTATCAAACGAAATTCTAAAATTCACAGCGCTGCCCGTATCCCTTTGCGAAAACCACACCGAATCTAACTTCACGCCTGCAACAGAGCCGTAATTCTTTTTAATATCATTCACCAAATTTGAATCTTGCCCGCAAGGATAAATGCTCGCCTCAAACACGGCACTCCCGTCTGCCTCTAAAGTTATGGAATCGGAATATTCATCAATGCACCCCGTGAACAAAAGTGCAATCACCGTCAAAAACAGATACTTCATAATGGGGAAGGTAGTTAATTTAGAGTAGAGTGTAAAGAGAAGAGAATAAAGTTGTATAGGGTGTGGGGTGTGGGGTGTGGGGAACTCGGCGGTGCAGGTGGGGAGAAGGGGAAGGGAGATGGTGGATGTAGTGGCGGATTTTAAACCCGCCCTTTTAGAATTGCAAGGAGTTTGCAATGTATATAAAAACCTGAACTTACGAGTGCTAAAGCACTCTCTCTACAAAAGCCAAACTCTTGGCTTTTGTTGTTCTATCCACACCGCACTCGCTTGTTAATTTTACTCTGCATTGCTAAGGGCAGGTTTTCTGCCATTGTATATACAGATTATCTCAGGTTTCTTTTTAATAGGGCAGATATACTTATTAAAACCTGCCACTACAAACGGGCGAATAATATTCGCCCCTAGAAGGGCGGGTTTAAAACCCGCCCCTACAATTCCCGTATCCCCTTCCAAAACCCCACACGCCACACCCTACACCCCATACCCCAACTTTTCTACATTCTCCCTTATGCCAAATCTGTATAAACTAATTGATACCTCCGAGGCAACGGAACTGATTCGCTCAGGCGGCAGTTTCAGTTTCATAGGAGATGAAAGGGCGCTTGCCAAGTTGCCTAAGGGTAATTGGGTTGGAGGCACAACTTGCTACTTCACCATAGACGGTAAATCTGTGGAGGAAAGAGATAAGGTCTTTGTCATCGATTACCCTGCCGTAGCGAAACTTGAAAAAATTTCCCTTTACAAAGGCGAAACGGTGTCTAATGTGACAAACGATGCTCCGGAAAACGGCTTTACCATTCTGTTTATGCCGGCGGGCAGCGGTGCGAGTTTGCATTATTCTCAATTCGCTCCCACTTATCCGGGTTTATTTTTGAAACCCATAGCAGGTTGGATAACCGGAATGTATCTCCCCGATTGGAATCCCGCCTCCACACACAAGGACAAACTGCCGAAAACATTTAACGGCTTAACCGGCGAAAGCGACACGGACTCCGCCATAGCAATGCACTTCTCGCTCCCCCAAGGTAAATTTGCAATTGTAAAAACGATTAACCCGTTTGTAGCACGCAAAGACTCGCCGGTAATTCGCTTTGAGGGAAACAACAGTTTAATCGTTCGCGATGCTTTTGTAGATGGAAAGAAGGTAAATTTACCGAAGTATATTTTGGAAAATAAAGTTGATTTTCGTTTCCCAATACAGGCTAACTACAGCGGAACGCTCATAAATGTGTCGCTCCCGCCCGAAATTCAAGGCGAAGAGATGCTGTTGCATCAGGCTGTTTTTAGCGATATGGATTATCGATTTACGGAAGTTGCACCGGAGTTCAAAGATTCTCAAAAATCGTGTGCAAATAATGTTATTGACCCAAAAAAGTTTATTGCGGGCTGCAGTTGCATTTTGAATCATTTAAGTTTTAACACCAACGGCGGTGCATTATGCGGCATTGACGGTCCCCTTACATTTGGTGAAATTTGTTATCAGATTGTGGGAAACACAAGCGTATATTTGGAAATGGAGGAATAAAATGATAGAATCAATTCTCCCAAGCAAAGAACATGAAGGATGGCGCAAATTGTTGGAAGGGCAAATTTCGCACAATTTTTCATTTGTGGCGGCAGGTCTGTGTGTTGCCCGCAACATTCGCGAAGTCAGAAGAAATAAAAGCGAAGAGTCGTATAACACGGCACTTAGCGAGGTGTATGAGTTTTTCAGAAAGTATGAACGCTTTTTGATAAATGATATACGGGAAATTTTTACTTTTGAAATGGAGGCTGCGTAAGTGAATAATGCGAGACTGACTATCGGCGAGAGAGAAATATCTCTGCCTGTTATAATCGGGACTGAGAACGAGACCGCCATTGATGTTTCCAAATTGAGAGAACAAACGGGCGTTATAACTCTCGATGACGGCTTTGCCAACACCGGCAGTTGCACAAGTTCAATCACTTACATTGACGGCGATAAGGGTATTTTGCGGTATCGCGGCTACCCGATAGAGGAGTTGGCGGAAAAGAGCACTTTTGTAGAAACTGCTTGGACTATTATTTGGGGTCGTTTGCCGAGCAGCGATGAATTACGCAGATTTTCAATGCTTTTAACTGAGCACGAACTTTTGCACGAGGGATTGCGGCACCATTACAACGGCTTTCCCGTTGATGCTCCACCAATGGCAATTTTGAGTGCGATGATAAATTCTATGAGTTGTTATCACCACGAACTTTTGAGGATTCAAGATGATGAGGGGTTGTTTGAGGAGGCGGCTGCACGGCTGATTTCAAAGGTGCGGACGGTTGCCGCGGCGGCATACAAGATGAGTATGGGTCGCCCGTTGATTTACGCGGTTCCCGAATACGGTTATGTGCATAACTTTTTGCACATGATGTTTTCTCTTCCGAACAGACCTTACACTGCAGACCCTGATATTGTTAAGGCTCTGAATTTGATTTTAATTTTGCACGCAGACCACGAGCAGAATTGCAGCACGAGCACAGTGAGAATGGTTGCAAGCGGCGGAGCAAATTTATTTGCCTCGGTTTCGGCGGGCGTGTGTGCGCTGTGGGGGCATTTGCACGGCGGGGCTAATCAGGCGGTGGTTGAGATGTTAGAGAAAATTCGTACGGAGCATTGTTCTGTGCGGGATTTTGTTGAAAAGGTGAAGAGAAAAGAAAACGGCGTAAAGTTGATGGGCTTTGGGCACAGGGTCTATAAAAATTTTGACCCGCGGTCTCAAATTTTGCGTGAAATTGCAAGAAAGATTTTGCAGAAACAGGGGCAGAGTGATGAGATTCTCGATATTGCTCAGGAGTTGGCAGACCTTGCTCTTCACGATGATTATTTTATTCAGCGAAAACTTTATCCGAATGTCGATTTTTATTCGGGAATTATTTTGCGTGCAATTGGCATTCCGTTAATGGTTAATCCGCCCGCCGCTTTTAAGTAATCTTTAATGTCCCAACCCTTTTGCCAAAGAATGTGACCCGGGCTAATAACTTCTCCCTGCACATTTACGGTTAGTGCAGTGTAAGGAATGTATATTGAATCGTTTGCTTGCAAAGCGATGTCGGTTGCCTTTCCCTTTAATATATTTGCCAAGTCTACATTTATCCTGTAACTAGTAGTAGTAGTAGTAGTAGTAGTAGTAGTAGTAGTAGTAAGTTCGCGGCGGAACAGTCTTCCTCCGTTTATGTATGCACTTGTGTCTAAGAGTGCGATTCTTTTTATAAATTCGCCGAGCATTTCACCGTGATAAGCAACTGCATAAAATCCTGAATTTCGCACCGCTCCCGTTATTGCGATAATTTCTGGTTCATAAAATGCAGTATCTATTTTTACAACAATCCTGTCTCCGGGTTCTAAGAGTAAATTACGGTTAGCCCGCACCGACAAACTGTCTTTTAGCGAAAGACTAATCACTTCCGTTGAAGGTTTTCCTTCTACAATTCTCTCTATATTTATTTCATCTTTTCTCGCATTCGGCAAAAAACCTCCGCAAAGGGTTATTAAGTCTAAAGCGTTTAAGGAATCTTGCCATTCAAAAACTTGCGGCTTTTTCACATAGCCCGCAACGCTCACATTTCTCCAAGACCGCAGAACACGGGAGTCGAGCACCACCACATTATCATTTGGCAAAAGTTTTAAGTTAAGTGTTCCAAGCGAGTCGTCCGAGAGATACCTGAAAGAGGAGTCTGCATTCATTCTTTCCACTATAATTCGCTCTTTATATGCCTCAATTGTAAAGCCGCCTGCGAGTTTAACAGCCTCAACCACGCCCATTCCTTCGGTTAAGGAGTATGATGCAGGGTAAAGCACAGAACCGCTCACTTTTATAATATTTTCATTTGGGCGCGAACTTGCAAAAACAAAAACACTATCTCCGTTTTGCAGTTGAAATACCTTTGCCGTTTTGCTATCGCCGTTTTTCACTTCAAAATCCCGTGCGGGACCGGGGTCTAAAATTTCAGGTGCGCCTTTATCGTTTAATCGCCAAAGACTTATTGTGTGGTCTGAGTTCGGCAAAAGACCGCCTGCAAATGCCAAGAGGTCGCTGAGCGATTCATCATCTTTTAATTCGTAAATTGCACCTCTGCCTATTGCTCCCGTTGCCTTTACCAATTTGCCCGCATTGGGCACAAAAATCAAATCACCGTCGCGGAGCAGGGATTCACCAACCTTTTTACCCTTTAATAAAAAGTCGTATAAATCTACTTTTGCCGAGTCTCCGTTAGACCTTCTAATGATGATGTTCCTGACCGAGCCTCTGGGGTCGGGTCCTCCGGCTCTGTAGAGCGCCAAAAACGCATTTGCGTTTCCCGGAAGGTCGTAGCCGCCCGGTCTGTGCACCGCACCCATAACAAAAACTTTGGTTGGTGATAATTTAATTGTTCTCAAATTGACATTTATTCTGCCTTGCGCTATTCCTGCATATACGCTTTGCAATTTTTTTGTTATTATTTTTTCCGCCTCACCGAGCGTTAAATTTAAGACATTGATCATACCAACGCCTTCTACAAAGGTATTTCCCTGATTATTTACCGCGAGTGCAAACTGCTTTTCAACCGCACCCCAAAGCGAGAGTTCCAAGTTGTCTCCGCTTTTTAACGGGTAATCGGCAGATACTATCCCCTGCATTTCGTAAAAGGCACTCGGCAGAGTTTGCGAAAAAATTATGTTTTCGTAACGGGAGAATTGCGGGCTTTTTTCCGGTTTGGTCTCTATAAAAGAAGTTGTATTTGAATCGGTTACGAATTTTGCACTGTCTATTGCCAAATCCACTTTTGCGTTGTTGAATGTGCTTTCCTGTTTGCTTTTGCCGAGTGCCGCTTTTGCAGCCGCAATTTCTGCAGGTGTTATGGAACTTGGGTCACGGACTAAGCCGAGTGAGGACTGGGAATAAGAGGGGGTAGCCGCATATAAAATAGCGGCGAGGGGGAGACCTACCCCTACAAAAAAAGATAAAATTTTGCCCTTCATTTTTTTATTCCTCATCTTCGCCGTATTCCAATATGGTGTTTATGTATTCGTCGGTTTGGTCGGGCTTTGAATCGAAATAATTCACTAAAATTTTCGCGTGTTCTTCCTTGAATATGGTGCGCAGAGGTCTCGCGGCTCTGCCCGGGTAGCCCCATTCGCGGAGTTGGTCGTCGGTGAGGTGATAGGCATCTTCAAAGGATACAAATCGCATAAGTCCCCAAGTTGCAAGGCATTTGTCTAAGGTTATGAATGTGGGTTCGGGGTCGTTTAGGAATTTGTTTAAGAAAAGTCCGCGGACATCTTTTATTTTGTCGATTCTCTGGTATCCGTAAATGAGGTATTTGTTTTTGAAGTCGGCATTTGCACCCTCGTATCTTGTGCCGAAAAAGAGGTATCTCGACTTTGCGGCTATGGCTTTGTTGATTTCTTTGGTGTTTTTATAGGCGAAAAGACCCACCGTGCCCGTTTCGTAGTTTGGGTCGAGGAACACTCCGTTTCCGTTTTCGTTGAGTTGATCGCGCACAGGCACGAGTGAGTGATGGCTGGTTTCCGTGAAGAGAATAGCCCCATTTTGGTTGCTTCGGTAATCCTGCCAACCTTCCAAGTTTATCTGAGTGCGAATAGTCATTTTGAGAATGTAGAAAAGTGGGGTGTAGGGTGTGGGGTGTGGATAACTCGGCAGTGCAAGTGGGGAGAGTAGAGAGTAGAGAGTAATAACTTTACACTTTTCACTTTACTCTTTACACTCTATTCCCCACACCCTACACCCCATACCCCAACCTGCACCGCCGAGTGATTATATCACATATTGGTCGCTTGATTCGTTTTTGTCCACAAGTTCTTGGAGGGTGGTGCTCCTGAGAGTTTTTTCGATGTTTTTTTCGAGTTTCAGCCAAAACCAGCGGGCGTTGCACGGATAATTGTTGCAGCATTTGCCATTGACGGAGTTTGTGCAATCGGTCAGAGACAAGTCGCCTTGCAATGCGGTAAGTATCTCAAACATAGTGATTTGCGATGGTTGTCTGCTAAGCACAAAGCCGCCTTTTGGTCCCCTTGTAGTATCGACAAGTCCGCTGTTGCGGAGTTCGGAAAGTATGCTTTCTAAGTAGGATTCGGGAATTGGCTGAACCTGCGAGATGTCTTTTCGCTTGGTTGTTTTGCTCCTCGCTTGGTTGCGGGCTATCTCTATGAGGGCAAGCGTTCCGTAACGGGTTTTGGTTGTGAGTTTCATTATTGCGGGATTGCCTTGTATTGCTCCTCGTTTTCCACAGGATACACTTTTATGTTGCGGTTAATGCTCCTCATAAGTCCCATAAGAACTTTGCCCGAACCGACTTCAATACCCTTTTCAACACTAAGCGATGCCGCCTCTTCCATTCCCTGTTGCCAACGCACGGGCGAAGTCAGTTGTCTCGCTAAAAGTTCGGGAAGTTCCGAGCCTTTGGTGATGGCTTGTGAATTGACATTTGCGATTAACGGAACGGATAAATCTTTGAATGTGGTTTTTGCGAGAGCCGCTTTTAGACCCTCCACTGCATACTCCATTAAGGGGCTGTGAAACGCACCCGAAACGGGTAGCGGAACAACTCTTTTTGCACCTTTTGCGGTTGCGGTTTCCTCTGCTTTTGCAACGCCTTCTTTTGAGCCGCTTATCACGATTTGACCGGGCGAATTGAAGTTTGCCGCTACCACCACGCCTGCACTGCGGGCTTCTTGCAATGCGGAATTTAACTCATCTTCCGTTAAACCGAGAACGGCAGCCATTGCTCCCGGCTTTAATTCACCTGCCTTTGCCATAAGGTTGCCTCGAGTGCGAACGAGTTGCAATCCCTCTTCAAAGGAAAAGCCTCCTGCGGCGGCTATTGCCGAGTATTCACCAAGCGAATGCCCTGCGACAAAATCGAAATGAGTTCCATTTTCGCGGAGATATTCCATTACCATACACGAACAGGTGTAGAGTGCGGGTTGGGTGTTATCGGTACTTTTAAGGACTTCTTCCGGTCCTTCCTGCATAATTTTTGAAAGGGAAAAGCCAAGAACTTCATCTGCTCTTTTGAGAAGTTTTTTTGCCGGCTCGTATGAATCGGCAATAGTTTTTCCCATTCCAACATACTGTGCTCCCTGTCCGGGAAATAAGAGAATTGTTTTTGACATAATGAGGGAAGATAGAAAATCACTCGGCGGTGCAAGTTGGGGTGTGGGGTGTAGGGTGTGGGGGAATAGAGTGTAAAGTTGAAAGTGAAAAGTGTAAAGTTATTACTCTCTACTCTCTACTCTTTACTCTTTACTCTTTACTCTCTACTCTCTACTCTTTACTCTCTACTCTCTACTCTTTACACTTTACACTCTCCCCTTATGCAATGCTGAGGCAACTACTCCAACAAAATCTTCCTGCTCTCCCCCTTGAACCTCACCACATAAATTCCCTTTGGCAATTCTGCCCAATTGTTTGCAAAAATTCTAATTCCACGAATGTCATAAACACGCACCTGCGAAAAATCGAGCAAACGATAATCGAAGTTTGCACCGCCTGCAACGGCAGATACTATAGGTGTAGGAGCCTCATACGCATCCCAGCCGGGCATACTCTCCAAGGTGAGCACATAAGAGTTATTCATAATGGTATTCCAGTCGCTTGCCGAGTTATCACTTGTAACATAATCGCCATACCATGGCATAAAATATGACCAACCAGCACCATCGTTTTTCAAATTATCGGGGTAAGGCACAGAGCCGTTCTCCGCAAGGGAAATCATTTTTGAGGTTCCAAAAAGATTTTTGATAGATTCAAATTCGCCAATGAGCGAGGCGTGGTTTGTCTCTCTCGGATAGTAATAATAATCGCGCCCTATAATATCGACAAAATCATCGCCCGGATACCAATCGGCATCTGCACCATCGCTGTTCCAAACCCAGATAAGGTTATTTAAGCCTTTGTCTGTGGTAAGGCGGTCAAATATCAATTTATAGAGCAATTTAAATGGTTTTGCTCCCTTGTAACCCCACCAAAACCAGCCTCCGCTCGC
This sequence comes from Fibrobacterales bacterium, assembly GCA_025997455.1. Lineage (GTDB taxonomy): Bacteria > Fibrobacterota > Fibrobacteria > Fibrobacterales > Fibrobacteraceae > BNUP01. Next base: position 10,149 of record BNUP01000002.1, read on the forward strand.
CTCGTGCACGGGTCGCCACAAAACGGCAACTCCTGCATCTTGAAGTTCTTTGAGATACTCGGCGATTACATCAATATCTGCAACAATGCTTTTATAGGCGTTTGAATTTGTGTTCCAAGAATCGCAAGCCGCACTTGTGCAAGCGGTAGTTAAATCAAAATCGGTCGGTGTATTATCACTACTAGGAGAATAAAATTCATTGTCGTTTTGCGAGGGGTCTCTCCAATGCCAACAAAATGCAGGGATACCGCCTTTATTGTAGAGTTCTTTTGCAAGCGTGACGGTTGCATTGGAATAACTTTTTTGCCACTGCCCGCCCGCCTCTTTTCCCGTTGCGTGCATAAAATCAAAACCCACGAGTGCAGGGGTTTTGCCAGCCGAATTATCTCTTATATATTTAACTTCTGTTTGGTTGTTGAGTGCAACGGCATTGTTTCCGTTTAAGATTTCGTTGGTCATTACGCCGCTGATTATTTTCTTTTGAAAGTTCTCCTGCATAAATGCAAAAACTTTTTTCGCCTGCGCATTTGCGTTTGGGTTTGCCGTATTTGGCGAGAGTTTAAAAGGAACATTTTCGTGTTTGCTCACATCTATGTAGTCTATATTTACCCAACCCCAACTTTTGGTGATTGCAACGGTATTGGCTCCTTGAATTAAAGAGACCACAGAGGTTATTTCGTCCCAAGAGGTATTTCCGCCTGTTACGGGAAATACAACAGAACCTGCGGCAGTCCCGTTTACAACTATATTTTGAGTTTTGGAACCGTCGTTGCCGTTGGCATAGCGAATGAGAATATCGTAAGTTCCTGCACTTTGCACAGAAACGGCAAAACTAATATCGCCCTCCTGCATAGATACATAGGTTCCGTTGACTGTGGCACCGCCGCTTAATGAGGCATTTTCTGCCTCGTATTTTTCTGCGAATGCGGAGAGGTTGCAAAGCAAAACGCAAGAGAAGACAAGAGAGATTTTTTTCAGAACCGCCTACTTTAAGTTAGATATTATTTGTGCCTCTACACGACTTCCGTTAGAGTGCAGGGACTTTACAATCCACACGCCTTGAGGTAGCGATTGCAGGTTCGATATTTGACTGTGGAACTTACCGCGCAAATCGTAAATGCGATAAGAGATAGTCGGTGTGTAAGGCAACACAGATTGCGAAACAATAGGCGTTATGTCGGGACAAGCGACTTCTTGATACCAATAACCTTTTTCCAAATTTTCATCTACATTTTTTGTGTCATTCCAAAGCCAATTTGAGGCACAAGTGTAGTCTTCTTCATTTAAGATTTTGCACACATAGCATTTATTGTCGGTGTGCTTAAAGCAAGCGGTATAAGGGTTGGCGGGGGTTGTGCCGTATTCCACAAAGTCTGTGCAAGTTGTCGCTTGAACTTTTGCCGCAGAACTGCTCGAAGGTGCGGTTGAAGAACTTGACGGTGTTGCCGAACAAGTGCCCGCCGTTATGGTGCTGTATTGCACTCCTGCATTTAGTGTAGCACATTTATAAATAGCCATTTGCCCCACAGGTAAAATCCAATAGCCCGCCGAGCGCAAGCCATCGATGATTTCGGAGAGTACAGGTTGCAAGCGGCTACCCGAAGTGTTGAATTCGTGCATATTGATGATTCCGCCGTCGGTTGCTCCATCCAAAACTCTCGTTTTGATTTGTGCTGAGGTTTGCAGCTCATCGTAATCTTGACTGACAACGCTTGCGTGAATTATCGGCAAACCTAATTCGGTTGTAGCCGTTGTTAAATTTGTGCTATATGTGAAGTTTGGCGCTCTAAATAATGTCGGGTTAGAACCCGTTATGTTGCGAATGCTTGTGTTTGCGGATTGCAATTTAGTTTTTATTGCATCTGCCGTCCCGCTCAAATCATTGTAATCGCTTGAATGATTTGCCAACTCGTGCCCTGCGTTGAATATGGCTGTTGCCGCGGCGGTATTATTTGTAATGTTTTGCCCTATCACAAAGAAGGTGGTTTTTACTTTTTTAGTGTTCAAAATATCGAGCAAGGCTTGCGTTTGCGCACTTGGACCATCGTCAAAACTAAGCGCGATGACTTTTGTGGGTTTTGCCGAGTATTGGGTAAATTGTGAGTAATTTGCATCTATATCTGCTTGAATTTGTGCTTTTGTTGTGAAAAGACCGCCTGCCGGTGCCGTGGAACTAGACGATGCAACACTGCTTGAACTTGGAAGTGAGCCGCCGATAGTCAAAATATTCTTTGTAATTGTTGCAGAACCGTTCGCGTTTTGGCTGCTGCCTGTATAGGATTCGCCTGTATAGGATTCCACCTTCATCGCTACTTCATACAACTTATTCATTGTCATACCAACTTTTGCCCATTCTTCAAAATGCTTGGAAACGGTGATTAAGCCGCTTTGTCTGTGGTTAGATGTGCTTGCCGGATAACTGAAATACTGCTTGAAAGTGCCGTTGCCTGTAAGCATCGGCTGATTAACTCTATCACACACTGCAAAGTTATATGTGATTCCGTCAATGGCGGCACTGCCTTTTTGCGTGCAATTAGTGCCAGATTCAGCCGAATTATAACTACCGAGATCCTGAATAATATAATATTCAATTTGGTCGGAAAAACCATCTGGAATACTACCCGCTGCAAAGTATCCCCAACCATACACGCCGAGCATTTTTACATTATCTGTGGATGACCAAGTTGCCTCAAAATCAACAGTTATATTGCCTACGGAAGAGACCGTCTCGTTATTTTTAAATTTTCTACCGGAACGAAAAAGAACATTTATAGTATTTTGCCAAGTAACTTCAAAAGTTCCGCCCTTTGCACCGGCACCAACACCGTTATCTCCCGTGAGTTTCATTTGAGTGGTGCCTTTGTTATCTTGGCTCCAAAGTTCATAATCGTAATTGTTGTAAGTGCCTATTTTGCTGGTAGTCCAAGTTTCCTGTGCAAAAGCAGAAAGCACACCAACTAAGACAATGCTTAGGGCAATAGCAGATTTATTCATAATATCTCCAAGTTCATACCTTAATAAATATATATTTATTTTGGGCAAAATCGCACTTATTTGTCTATTTTTTGTAAATTTTAATGGCAGAGGCAACACAACCCTACCGAAGAGTCTTTTTCCGTCTTTCGCGTTGGAAGTTTATGGCAAATCGGTGAGCCTCGTCGCGGGCGCGTTGTAAAAGTTGAAGGGCAGGATTGTTTCGTTTTAGCAAAATTGAGGGCTTTTCACGCGGGAAAACTATTTCTTCGAGGCGTTTTGCAAGCCCTATTACGGGTATATCCGTTAAATTCAGTTCTTCCAAAACCGAAAATGCAACATCAACCTGACCCTTTCCGCCGTCCATCACCAAAAGGTCGGGAAGTTTTGCATTCTCCGAAAGAAGTCGTGTTAATCGCCTTGTTAAAATTTCGTGCATACTGCCAAAATCGTCACCACCAACGGCAATTTTCACCTTGTATTTTCGGTATTCGCTTTTGCTCGGTTTGCCATTCACAAACCTGATCATACTCGCCACAGGTTCAGTGCCGCCCAAATGCGATATATCGAAACATTCAAAACAATATGGAGGATTTTGCAATTTTAATTGTCTTTGAAGTTCAAAAATGCTATTGTTCATCTCATCGTATTTAGCGGCTTTTGCCTGCAACTCCACCAAAAGCATTTCTGCATTTGCACGGGCAATTCGCAAATACCCGATTTTATCTCCCCGCAGAGGAACTCCAACCAACACCCGCCTCCCCGCCAATTTGCTTAAAAATTCCTCGAACGCTTGCTGTTCATCGTTTTCTATAGCAGGCTCTGAAGAACTCGTTTTATGAGATAAAGTTTGAGGGAGTTCTTCTGAGATTTCTTCATCCGAGTCTGTTCCGAGTCCGTTTTGCACATCACCCAATAAATATTCAAGTGCAATTTCTCTGGGTAGGTTTTCCTTTGGCACGCTCAAATACCACTGCGGCAAAAATTCACCCAAAATTTCGCTCTCGCTGTGCTCCAAACGGCTCTCCAAATGAAAATGCCGTCTGTCAAAAATAACCCCGTTTCTATATTCGATTATCACGACCGTTGCAACGGAAATCGATGAATCTCCGTCTTTTTTTGCCCTCACAATTGCCACCACATCGAGGGATAATTCCGTGTTTGCAACATCTGCGTTCTGTTTTGCAAAAGAGGCTTGAACAGCCTTAATTCGGTCGCGGATTTTGGTAGCATCTTCAAAACGCATCTCGGCGGCGGCAGCCTTCATATCTTTTTCCCATTCTGCCAAAATGTCGTCCCGCTTGCCTTCCAAGAGTAATTTCGCCTCGCGAACGCCCTTCAAATATACCTCTTCGCTCACCATTTTTACACAAGGGGCTTCACACCGTCCGATATGAAAATTCAAACAAGGGTTGATTTTGCGGGCGAGATTCGGTGTTAGCGGAAATTTCAGTTTGCATTCTCTCAATTTGAAAAGTTGCGGAATTAAATCCAAAAGCAGGCGCATATAGTGCGAACTCACAAAGGGTCCAAAGTAGAGATTTTTGTCGTTGCCTGAGTGCCGCGTGATACGGAGACGCGGAAACTGCTCCTGCATTGTCAGCATTAAATAAGGAAAATGCTTGTCGTCTTTTTGACGAACATTGTAGAAAGGAAAATGTTTTGTAATTAAATTCGCTTCGAGAATCAAAGCCTCCGCCTCGCTCTCTGTGATTATCCATTCAATATCGCAAATGTGCGGCAACATCAACTGCGCCGCACGATGCCCGTTTTTTTCGCGCCCGTCAAAATACGAGCGAACCCGCTTGTTCAGCAGTTTGGCTTTGCCTATGTATATGATTTCCCCTTTCTCGTTCTTCATCAGATACACGCCCGGACGGGCAGGGAGTTCTGCAAGACGGGATTCAAGTGACATAATGGGGAAGATAGAAAAGAGTGGGGTGTAGGGTGTGGCGTGTGGCGTGTGGGGTATGGGGTGTAGGGTGTGGAAAATACGGCATTGCAAATTTTTCTGGTGTGCTCTATCCACACCGCGTTCACAATCCAAAGAATTCTACATTCATGCCTATGCTGACCCCAAAATTCAAACTAACCGCAGAGCAGAATATTTTTCTTGCAAAGAGAAATATGGTTGATTATGTGTATAATAGTGCAAAATTAGAGGGTTGCAATGTAACTTTCCCCGAAACGCAAACCATATTAAACGGCGTAAATGTAGGGAGCGTTACCTTAAACGACATTCAAACGATTTTAAATTTAAGGGATGCGTGGAAATTTCTTTTTGCCAATACAAAAACACCTTTTGATTTACCGTTTATATGCAAAATTAACGAATACATTTCCAGAAATGAAAGTTTGGAATGGGGTGCTCTGCGAACGGGTAAAGTCGGAATTTCGGGCACGGATTACATTCCGCCTGTCCCCGAAAAAGAACAAATAGAAAAAGAACTCAAAAAAATAAACGGCATAGCAAGTGCAACCGAAAGAGCAATTGAATTTTTTCTTTGGAGTGTTCGCGCTCAATTTTTTTGGGACGGCAACAAACGAACAAGCACGCTTTGTGCTAACAAAATTTTAATAGAGAACGGCGAAGGAATTTTTACCGTAAAGGATTCGCTCGTCTTAGAGTTTAATAAACTACTCCTCGCTTGGTATAACACCGCCGATAGAAATGTGATTAAACAATGGCTTTATGAAAACTGCATTGTAGGGATGGAATGCGGATAATTCCCAAATCCTAACAAAGTCCTGTGAATCCCGCTACTTGACGATAGCGGATTTTTTTTCTATATTTACTGCCTCATTAACCTTAAAAGGAATACCAGAATGTATTCAATAGTTGAAACAGGCGGTTTTCAATACAGAGCCGAAGTAGGCAAAATGCTCAAAGTTCCGAGCGTGGATGCAGAAGTCGGGTCTAATTTGGAGATAAAGTCCGTACTGCTGTTCGCCGATGGCGAATTTGTAAGTGTCGGCACCCCTGTCTTGGACGGCGCGTCCGTTAAGGTGGAAGTTTTGGCTCACGACAAAGCCGACAAGGTTTTTACAGTGAAAAAGAAACGCCGCACCAGATACGAGCGCAGACACGGACATCGGCAGGATTATACGGAAGTGCTTATCACCGAGATTTCGGCGGCAGGCAAAAACGAGAAAATAGACCCGCAGGTGGCAGTTCGTCAGCGTGCAAGGGCGGCATCGCTTGCAAAGCAGAAGGAGCAGGGACACCCGCTCACTCGCAAAGAAAAAATTGCTGCCGGTCTCCCAAAACCCGAACGCAAAAAATCGGGTGCGGCAAAAAAGGAGGACTAACAGATGGCACATAAAAAAGGTCAAGGCTCGGTTAGAAACGGTCGCGATTCAAAATCCAAACGCCTCGGCGTTAAGAAATTCGGCGGTGAGTTTGTTATTGCGGGGAACATTTTAGTTCGCCAAAGGGGAACTCAATTCCACAAAGGAAACAATGTCGGTATTGGCAGAGACCACACTCTTTTTGCACTGATAGACGGCAATGTGAAATTTGAACGCCTCGATAAAAATCGCCAAAAAATAAGCGTGTATCCTGCGGCTGTTGTTACGGCTGCGGCAACGGTATAATTTTATTGATTCAAAAGCCGCACTTAACCGTGCGGCTTATTTTTTTATGGAATCAAAAAAAACTTTAAAAACTCAAATCTGTGGAATTGTGTTACAAAGAGAGTTTTTAGAGGTTCTCTTTATTTACCCAAGTTCACCATCTTTTCTAAAATTCTATTTTGCTATAAATGAATTGCAAAAGAATTTTTAGAAACTCCCTTATATGTTCGGCAGGATTTACAATTCTTTTCTTTTTATCTCTCTGCATACCCGTGCAAAAAAATAATAGCACAGACAGCCGAGTTCTATTCGATTCACAAGGCGAATTATTACGAGTTTGGTTAAATTCCGAAGGGCAATACAAATTTCCAAAAAGCGGTGCAAATAAAACAAATGATAACAATGCCCTCGTTCAACATCAAAGTGTAAAAGAAAACGAACTTTCGGAAAAATATAAAATTGCAGTGTTGGCATTTGAAGATAAACGATTTGAAAAACATTTTGGGATTGATGTTTTGGCGGTGGCAAGGGCGGTTTTGCAAAATATGAAGGCGGGAAAAATTGTTAGCGGAGCGAGCACAATAACTATGCAAGTCGCAAGGTTAAAAAATCCGCGAAAGCGAACTGTTTGGGCAAAGTTGGCAGAAACTCACACCGCACTCAGAATGGAATTATGGGAAACTAAAGATGAAATTTTTGCGGAATATGCGGCACTTGCACCTATGGGCGGAAATGTGGTGGGCGCGCAAACGGCTTGCTTTCGATTTTTCGGGCATTCGTCGCGTGATATGACTTGGGCGGAAGCGGCGTTGCTCGCATTGTTGCCGAACAAACCGTCTTCTCTGAACCTCGAAAAAAAACGGGCATCTCTGCTTGAACGGCGAAATTCACTGTTAAAAAAATTAGCAAAACAGGGATATATTGATGTGGGCGATTTATCCGCTGCACTCGCAGAAAATTTACCGAAAATAAATGTCAATTGGCGATTCAAATCTCCGCACTATGCGGAATATATGGCAGGATTACACGCAGATGAAAATTTAATTTACGGAGATTTAGACAGCAAAATTCAGGAAAAATTGGAACGATTGGCAGGTGATTACGGAAGTAAAATTCGAGAACGGTCAAATGTGAATATTGCGGTTTTAATTTTGGAAACCGAGAGTAAAAAAATTCGCGGCTATCTCGGTTCGCTCGGTTATTACGATTCGTTATCAAGAGGAATGATAGACGGAGTGCGGGCACGGCGCAGCACGGGAAGTATTTTGAAACCGTTTCTTTACGGACTTGCAATTGACAGAGGTGCTTACACACCGGATTTTCTTTTGGAAGATGTGCCGACTTGGTTCGGCAGTTTTTCACCGCAAAATGCAGATATGAGTTTTAGCGGAATTGTGCCTTTACGCGATGCACTCGCTCGCTCGTTAAATGTTCCCGCAGTGCGTGTCCTTGCAGATTACGGGGTTGATGAATTTTTGTATTGGTTGCGGTATGCAGGATTATCGATGCCAAACACAGCCGAACATTACGGACTTTCGCTGATTTTGGGCGGCGGCGAAGCATCGCTTTTGGAACTCGCTCCGCTTTATGCAATGTTGATGAATAACGGAGTTAAAGACAGCGTGCAATTGTTATCGCCGATTTCTGCATATCATATTCGCGAAATTTTAACATCGGTTAAGCGACCCGAAATTGAGCAATATTACGCATATTTCAATAATCAAACTAAGGTTGCGTGGAAAACGGGCACGAGTTACGGCTCGCGAGATGCGTGGGCTATAGGGACAAATTCACAATGGACAATAGCGGTGTGGATAGGGAATTTTGAGGGAGGGTCGGTTTCGGGTTTAAGCGGTGCGGGCAGTGCGGCTCCGCTTTTATTTTCGCTGTTCAATAATTTAACCGATAAGTCAAAAAATATGTGGGCGATTATGCCTATGCACTCAGATTTTGAAATCGTTGAAATATGCACTCTAAGCGGTTATGAGGCAAGGGAATTTTGTCCTCATAAAAAAACTATCCCTCTGCCTGCAAATCGAAAGGTTCGGCAGTTATGCGAGTTTCATAAGGAGGTTGTTGTCTCAGGCAATTTTGAAGTTTGTTCCAAATGTTGGAATGTAAATGATACACTGCATAAAATAGAAGAACACTACACGCCAGCGGTGCGTGCGGAACTGCGAAAAATAGGAAAAGAACCTCCTGCCGAATTTTTGCACAACCCGCTATGTTCAGCCTTAAAGGAGGATTTTCCCTTTGCGATAATTTACCCCCAAAACGGTGCAAAATTATTTTTGCCAAAGGGAGATGCTCAAAATACAATGGGCTTTATCGCACAAGTTGCTCACAAACAAGCAAGTGCCGAATTGCAATGGTTTTTAGACGGAGCATTTCTCGGTTCAACTTTTGGCACAAACGGTAATCACAAAATGTCCGTGAATGTGCCGAGCGGAAGGCATAAAATAGTTGTTCAAAACAGGGAAGGGCAAGTTCGGGAAATAGTTTTCTATATTTCTTGAACTATGTGCAGTTCCCCCCAACAGCCCTGAGGGCGGAAAAGTTGGGGGGACAGGTAGCGACTTTGAGAAAATGTCGCTACCATAGGGGGGAATGCTGATTAACGACTAAAAAAATATTTTTGAAACCAAAGTTAATCAGCATTTACTATATTCCTTAAATGCATAATTGCCTCTTTTGCAAAATAGCAAGTCACGAAATACCTGCGGAAATTCTTTACGAAGATGAACAGATTATCGCCTTCAAAGACATTTCCCCGCAAGCCCCGGTTCATTTTTTGGTAGTTCCCAAAAGGCACATTGCAAATTTAATGGAACTCACACCTGCCGACAATGCTCTCATAGGGCACATTGTTTTTTGTGCACAGAAAATCGCCAAAAATCAGGGTTGCGAGGAAAAGGGTGCGCGTTTTGTTTTTAATTGCAAGCAACACGGCGGGCAAACCGTTGGACATGTTCATTTGCACACGCTCGGCAAAAGAAATTTAGAATGGCCTCCGGGATGATCTCTTAAAAAATTTATAAATGAAAACTTCTATTATAGTTTTGCATAGGTATCCTTACGGCGATTCGTCTTGGGTGGTAAAAACTTTGAGTCCTGATGTGGGCGTCCTCTCGCTTTTGGTGAAAGGTGCAAAATCTAAAAATTCACCATTCAAAACGGCAATAGACCCGCTTGTGCACAGCGAACTCGAATTGCGATACAAAAGCGGAAATTCCTTGTTGTTTCCAAAAGAAGTCTGCTTACGAGACTACTATCCTAAAATGCGAACTCGACTTCAAGATTTGGCGACCGCACAATTTTTTGCGGAAGTTCTTTTGCGGCTCGGCACAAATGAAAGTTATGCCGCCGAAGAATTTTTATGGTTTCGCGGTGTATTGGAGACATTGGAATTAAACGGTGCAAACGAAAAATCTATGTCTGTTTGGTTGCAAAAACTCTGCGAAATTCTCGGCTATGCTCCCGTGATTTTAACCTGCGGGCTATGCGGTCGCGACCTCACCGATGCTCCTGCCGATATATGGTTTTCACACGGCGGTGCAGTTTGCCACAACTGTTTAGACAATAAAAAAACATCATACTCTAAAGATTTTCTAAGCGAACTCCACCAATTCGCCTGCGGCAAAAGCGAACTGCCCGCAACAGCCTACTCCCGAATAGAAAACTTTTTCCTACGCCACCTGCGAACTCACACAGGGGCACTCGAAAATTTAAGGTCGTGGGAATGGCTGCAAGAAACGCGTGGGTTGTGAATATGGATTATCTCCTCAAGGCTACGAGAACTCATATAGTAGGCTCTGAAGAACTCGTTAAGAGGTCGTCAGAGCCTACTAAGCGACATGGGCAACCGTGTTTTTATGCAAATTTAAGGGGTTGCCGTCGTTTCCGAAGAACTCCTTGTTTTATGAAATAAGTTTTTGTGGAGTTCTTCGGAAATTACTATAGTAATCTTTGAATTACCCCCTTGCAATTGCGATTCAATTTTACTATATTTGTATGCGTAATGTCTATGTTGCGAAAATATATGCATAAGTTTGTGGGGGAGGGTTCCCCCTCGCTGCAAAATCGCACTGCATTTATACGGGCGGAGTGCGCTTTTTCCGCTACCCCCTCATTCGTCACCAACGACCATCATTGTCATACTCGTGCCTCGACACGAGCATCCAAAAGGGTCGGTGTCATTCCCGCACAGGCGGGACACCAAGCCGATAGGCGACTGGACAGACTAATTTATTTATTCATTTATTTTCTGCCAATCCAGAATGCACGCCATAACACCCTCACCTCCTCCCTCGTGGGGGGATACATGCCCCCCCCTGCAAACGCCCCCCACCGCGTTCTAAGTGGCTTAAAATCAATTCCTAATAGTCCGTTGCTTGCCCCCCCCCCCCCGCAAAAAGTGTGCCAGCAGTAATCTAAAAGCAAAAAAAATATTTTTCTCAAATTCAATTTCGGCAATTCCATTTCCGAAATCCCTTTTTTATTCGGGTGCAATTTATCGCACCCAGAAAACAATTTTCGCCCATAAACCACCAACCAACCCAAAAGGAGTTGAATCATGATCACACACAAAAACAAACCCTCCCGCCCAATAACCTTCTTAGCCGCGGCGACCCTTATTTCACTTGGCACCCTGTTGGCTTGCTCCAACAGTCCAACCGACAACGATGATGGAGGCACACAGTCTTCTTCGAGTGTTGCGGGAGGCGATCAATCCTCATCAAGTATCGCAGTGCAGTCATCGTCAAGCGATGGCATCCATTGGGAAACTGAGGCAGGCGGCACACTCCGCATCACCAACAATTCTTCTAAAGACATGGTGATATTCAAAGGTCAAACTCCAACAAGCAACGGTATTTTGGGCGGCGTGCATGCCGGATATTCCCGTGATTTTGACATTTCCGATGATGTGGACGACTTTCAAATCGGCGGTTATTTTGTGTTGAGAGGCATAACAAAAGAAGAGTACGAAAAGAACAAAACTAACTTGGCACAGGCAAAGGCTGAATACTCCGCAATGGCAACTTACGGTCAGGGCAAAAAATTCAGTGCTGAGATTAGCCCCACTTGGAGCGGCGACTACTGGTACAAGGTGACAAACAAAAAGAATGTGGGTATTGAACTTCGCGCGGGCAGTCCCGATGGCGAAAAAATCGGTTATCTGCCTGCACTCGCCACCAATTATGCCCTATATGCCTCTACCTCCGACATGCAGACGGTTTATCCGGTGTACATATTCTATAACAAGTCCACTCAAACTATAACTTCATTTAAACCCACTTCGCTTGCCGCCACGCAGGATGTTGGTCCTCGCCCCGTAACCGACAACAGCGTGCCAACCATTCTGTTCCCGGCAACGGATGTTGGCTTAGATCAACTGTTCAGCAATGTCACCTATCCCACCGCCTTTGTGCAGGTACAGAACAATACCACCCGTGCCCTTCGTTTTCAAAAAGCCACCACCTATATGAAGGCACAAAACGGCTACGACAACTTGAACTCCGGCGAAGGTCAAGTGTTTGAAATTGCCTCAAACGAGGCGGGTCAGCAAATTGCGCTTACCATCTCGTTCTTGGGTGGTTCCGTGCTTGTTCCAGTGAAACTCGAAGGTGGCGAAACTCCCTCCATTAAAAATGGCTACGATTACACCGTGACGGTCTCCTATATCGGATCTGACCCTGAGAATTCCGCTAGTTATTCGGCGGTTGTCGTGGAAGGTGCAAAACGCGACATCACTGATCTTATCGAGACTCTATAACCAATAAAAAAGGGGTATGGTCATGTTGAAGAATTTGTTATTTTTGAGTTTTATCTTTGCTCTATTCGCCTGCTCAGGCGATGGTAGCACCGGTGAAAACGATGGTTCTAGTTCTTCCGTAACCATACCTTCTAGTTCCTCTTCTGCTCCTGCAGAATCTTCTTCGAGCAGTAATGTTGTTATCCCTACCGGCAAAGTTACATTTGTCAATTACACCTCTTACGAGGTGATTATTCATTTAGATGCCTTTAGCGGTGCGGTTTTGGATTCCGTTAAAGCCGGGCAGTCCAAGACCATTGATGTGCGCACCAGCGATAATCACGGGTTGGGCACCACATTTTGCATAGAATACAAATACAAAATTTTTGACGGCATTGGCACGGCAAGCGGTGAAGTTTATGCTTATGGCATTGACCCCAATGTGCAAATACAGTTTAACATAGAGGCAAACCAAAAATACACAAAACAAATTCCCCAACCTGCGGAATTGGAATTTAAGATGGCTTTCATAAAAATACTCAATAGTTCCACAGCACAGTTCGAACTAAACTACTTGGGCAACTCTTACAAACAGACTGGCAATGGTAATTTACCTGTTCCACCCGGTCAAAGCGGCATTTACCAAATTGAATCTACCGCAAGCGGCAAACCATACACGGGTTGGACTGTAACGAGCGTATTCACTCCTGTTGCCATTCCCGACTTTACCGCCGAGCACGGCACTGTGTATAATTTTACCTACAACGGAACTTCTGTGGTGCTTACGGGCGAGCCAAAAATCATATTCTAATAAGAGGAATGGAAATGAAAACTATCAATTTTTTCTTTGGCACAGCATTCATTACGGTGTTGGCATTCATCATTTTTGCTTGTGGGATTGGAGAAAATAATACAACTGTTGCTGAAACCAATACTTATTTCACAATAAAAAATGAATCCTCTTTTGCCCTTGACAGCGTTGTATGGAACGGAACGGATTTCGGTAGTATAGCAAGCGGTTCGTATTCCAAAAAAGCAGTTGTGGCAGGGGACGGATTCATTCATTTCTATATAAAAAGCAAGGAATTGAACGCAAGAACTTGTGATTTTTTTCATATAGAGCAACAGGACGACATCGTGCAATCACTTGCAGATAAGATTACTGCCATAGAAAAACTTTCCAATGTTAATTCTGAACAGTGTTATCCGTTATCAACGATAGAAAAAGCTCAAGCCCCCAAAACAGGAAAGGTGAATATAACGGACATTTCCAACGCCTCCGCAAACATAAATTCTATGGTAGAAAACGCGGGCAACCCTAAATATATAGAAAAAGGGGTTTGCTATTCAAAAGAATTTGATGATGTTAATTTCAACTGCAAAATTGTAGAAGGAACAGAATTTAAAATGAGTTTAGAGGAATTAACAGAAAATCAGAAGTACTTTGTTCGCGCCTATATAGATAACGGTCAACACCAAAGGCAGTATAGCGATATTTCCTCATTCATTGCCGGCAATCCAGAAAGTAGTTCCAACAATGTTAGCGAAGAAAATAGTTCTAGTAGCAGTAATGGTGATTGTAAGCTAGCCCCGCTAACAACCGAAGCCACAGCCGATGGCACAGTCCTTAAGGGGGCAAGTCTTGCTTCTAAATTGTCTTGGCTGGGCAGAAACGCTGTAAGCCACAATACATACATCATTGAGGCTTGCACGGACGAGAGCGTAAACCCGTACACATTTTATTATTCGGGCGCGGTGGACATCACCGTAATCCTAAGGGGAGACGGTGCAAACCGGACTCTTAAACTGAATTCAAACAATAGCATGTTCACCGTAAAGGAAAATGTCACTCTTATTTTAGATAGGAACATCACCATTCAAGGCCACAGCCAAAATGACAAATGCTTAGTTTATGGGGATGGCGGAATACTTAAAATGAATGATTTTGCTACCATTAAAGACAACGATAACTGCGGAGTGTATTTAAATGGCGGAACATTCACAATGACGGGTGGAACGATATTGGGTAATCGTGCTAGTGGGGTGTATTTAAGCAGCGGAACATTCGCGATGAGTGGCGGAACAATATCCAGCAATTCGGCATCTAAAGGCGGTGGTGTGAATGCGCAATACGGAACATTTAAAATGACAGGAGGAACAATATCCAGCAACAGGGCATCTGAAGGCGGTGGAGTATATTCATCATCACACGCTTTTGCTATGCAGGGCGGAACCATAACGGGCAACACGGCGAGTAGTTACGGTGGCGGAGTGTACGGCAACATTAGCAAAACCGGCGGTACAATCACCGGTTACAACAGCGACCAAGCGAACGGCAACAAGGTTGCGGACGCCTCCGGAACAATAGCCCGTCGCGGGCACTCCGTGTATTATAGTGCAAGTCTTCGCAAGGAATCCACCGCCGGCGAAAACGACGACCTTTCTTCTTCCAACAAAATAGGAGCATGGGACAATGAATAAACAAAAATTTATTATTTGCGTGTTGCTTTCTATAGTTTTTATGCCTGCTTATGCGAGTGATGAGGAACTTCTTTTCCATTTTTCTTTTTTTAAGCCTACCGTCACTAGTCAATATGATTTTGAAGAACAAGTGCTGGAAAGAAACGGTTTAAATGGAATGTTTGAAGTTGGTGCGGCATATCCGTCTTTTGAGGTAGGATTCTTTATTGGTGGTGGATCTTTAGGAAAAGACATAGGGGAATTTATTGTAGGTGGGAGCCCAACAAAATTACTTTGGATATGGGACAATCTAATTGCTGTACCTATATCGGTGGCTATTGCTTACAGATATCAGTGGATGGCTATTGAGAATATGTATGTGACTTATTTTATTGATGAACCAGAATTTTTAAAAGAACCAGAAAGTTATTTGAACGAAAAACGGAATATGAGTAGAAAAAACTTGGATATTATGCCGGCAATAGACCTACAGATTTTTTTTAATGATAATATTGCTCTCTATGCCGGTTATATGTATCGCCTGAATTTTGCAGGCAAGTGGGAAATTAAATATAAAATTCCAGGAAAATATTATGAAAAAGGCAAAGATGGAAATTCTTATGAAGTTCCTGAGGAATTTAATCCCTTGAAAGATTCAAAAGAGAAAATTTTTGGAGTTCCGGGAACATTGAGATTTGGGTTAAAGTTTTATGTTGATAAATGAAGGAGTTCTTTATGAATACTAAAATATTGTTTTCTGCTTGTGTTGCGATGCTGTTTCTTGCGTGCAGTACACAAGTTATAGAAGATAATTCTTCTAATGGTGGTGGAAACGGTTCTAGTAGCGGTAGTGGCGATTGTAAACTATCCCCTCTGACAACCGAAGTCACTGCCGAAGGTATAATCCTTAGGAGGGCAAGTCTTGCCCATAAATTGTCTTGGTTAGACAGAAATGTAGAAAGCCACAATACATACATCATTGAGGCTTGCACGGACGAGAGCGTAAACCCGTACACATTTTATTATTCGGGCGCGGTGGACATCACCGTAATCCTAAGGGGAGACGGTGCAAACCGGACTCTTAAACTGAATTCAAACAATAGCATGTTCACCGTAAAGGAAAATGTCACTCTTATTTTAGATAGGAACATCACCATTCAAGGCCACAGCCAAAATGACAAATGCTTAGTTTATGGGGATGGCGGAATACTTAAAATGAATGATTTTGCTACCATTAAAGACAACGATAACTGCGGAGTGTATTTAAATGGCGGAACATTCACAATGACGGGTGGAACGATATTGGGTAATCGTGCTAGTGGTGTGTATTTAAGCAGCGGAACATTCGCGATGAGTGGCGGAACAATATCCAGCAATTCGGCATCTAAAGGCGGTGGTGTGAATGCGCAATACGGAACATTTAAAATGACAGGAGGAACAATATCCAGCAACAGGGCATCTGAAGGCGGTGGAGTATATTCATCATCACACGCTTTTGTTATGCAGGGCGGAACCATAACGGGCAACACGGCGAGTAGTTACGGTGGCGGAGTGTACGGCAACATTAGCAAAACCGGCGGTACAATCACCGGTTACAACAGCGACCAAGCGAACGGCAACAAGGTTGCGGACGCCTCCGGAACAATAGCCCGTCGCGGGCACTCCGTGTATTATAGTGCAAGTCTTCGCAAGGAATCCACCGCCGGCGAAAACGACGACCTTTCTTCTTCCAACAAAATAGGAGCATGGGACGACTAACTTCAATATGAGAACCCTCATGAATACGAAATTCACTTACTCTTTACTCTTCGCCTTGACTTTTGCCATGGCGCTTTCACTTTTCATCTTCGCCTGTTCCGATGGTTCCTCTGGGAATGACGGCACCGCCGAGTCCTCCTCGTCGAGTGCCGCAACCGGCAATTCTTCAACAGCCGAGAGTAGTTCATCCGCAGTTCTAAATGCTACCACCCTCACTATCCAAAATGAATCTGGTAGTGATATTGATAGCGTTAAATGGCGTGGCGTGAACTTTGGCAAAATTGCAAAGAATGCTTTTGTAACCAAAAATGTAGAGGCGGGGCAAGGTTTTGTTTCCTTCTATAGAGTTACTAATCC
The DNA here is from genome assembly GCA_025997455.1 of Fibrobacterales bacterium. Lineage (GTDB taxonomy): Bacteria > Fibrobacterota > Fibrobacteria > Fibrobacterales > Fibrobacteraceae > BNUP01. Next base: position 27,022 of record BNUP01000002.1, read on the forward strand.
CTTAAGTGCAAGATCAACGGACTTGATAGTGGTGGAGCAAAACGAAAAAATTTCTTTTATTGTTCAAAACAATACGGTAATAGAAGAGATAAATGTCGATAATATTCAAAATTCGGATACATTTATTGCTTTAAGGCAAGCCCGTACTCCTTCCATCGAGAACCTTGCCATAACAGAGGTTTCCTACACTTCTGCAAAGTTGAACTCAAGCGTTGCCGATGGCGGCAACCCCGCCTACACGAGCCGGGGCTTTTGCGTAACCACCGAATTGGTTGGTATTCAATACGCTTGCGACACAATAGCAAGCGGCTTGTTCCAAAAAAGTTTGACCGACCTATCCGATACCACCACATACTACGCCATATCTTTTTTAGACAACGGAAGTCATCCGAGGACTTATAGCAAGTTAGATAGTTTTACCACCTATAAATTATGCGGTGATAAGGAATATAATCGTTCTGCGGAATTTTGTTACAATGGTATTATCCACGATAGATGCAACGAGAATACATATAATCCGGCAACTGAATTTTGCTCAGACTATGTCATATATACAAAATGCAATGGCATAATGTACAACCCTGCTACGGAATTTTGTACTGAAAATGAAATATATGCTAAGTGTGCAAGCAAAATCTATACGCCATCTATCCAATATTGCATTGATAATGCAATTGTTCCAAAATGCGAGGCTACACTGACCGTTGGGACGGAATGCAGTCTCAATGGACTTACAATTTTAAAAATGAAATCAGAAACAAAAGAATTTGTTGATGCTGGCGATTACTCTTATCCATTTAACAAAGGTTTCCCTGCGACTATAGAGGTTTATGCACTTGGTGCAGGTGGTGGCGGACAAAGTGGAAATCGAAATTATTGGGTAATAAGTTTTAGTACAGACAGAGGAGTTGGTGGAGCTGGGGGTGGCGGTGCTGCGGTTTATGCAAAATTATCCATAGAAAAACCTACTGATTTTAACATAACTGTGGGTAAGGGCGGTAGTGGGGGAAAGAGTCGCGACCAGTTGAATTGCGGACCCACTAGTTCCGGAGAAGCAGGCAATTCCGGCAACTCAGGAGAAGGTTCTTCTGTTATATTCGGTTCAACAATTATCACAGCAGGAGGTGGTGCATGCGGAGGTGGTACATGCGGAGGAGGCATGGGAAATACATCAGTAGGTGCTGGAATAGGCGGAGTAGCAGGAGAAAAATCTTCTGGTATAGAAATAGAAGTTTGGGAGGGTAAAAATGGAGATAGGGGAGATAATGGGAATATGAAGAGCGATGTAGCAACTCAAAAAGGAGGTGCTGCCGCAAAAATAGAAAGTGGTTCAAAAAATCCCTTTGGCGGTGGTTTGGGTGCTACAAAAAATAGTTATGCGCAAGTAGGTGGCGGCGGAATCGGAGGGTATGATGCCGGTTCTACAGGAATAGACGGCGGCGACGGCAAGGTAATCATTGTAGTCACATATCCCGAATAACAGTTTATTATGCCAAAAAAAAAAACTATGATTAAAAAAACGCTACTCACAACCCTACAGCCTAACCGCCCTGCGTTTCAATACCGAACTGCCCCGCCGTGGCGAGCATCTTCTTGTCGAAGGAGCACAGGCGTATGTCGCTGTTGTTTGGGTTACTTTTTATATTGAGTGCGGTTGCAATGTGAATGGCATCAAGGGATTTGCAGTTGGCAAGTGTATAATTCTCTGCCATTGAATCGGCAAATTTTTCTGTAATTTCACTATAGAAAACATCTCTCAGAAAAGCATTCAATTGCAGTCTCTTTTTATCGAGCCAACCGGAATCTAAACAATTTTTTCGCAGTTTATGGTATCGCATCAAAGCATTATTGGTTTCAATTTTGAGCAAAACAGAACTCACCCTAACATTATTGCTTTGCCATATATTATATGCTGTGTCTTGGGTATTTTCTTCAAACAGAATGGCGAGCACCAACGAAGAATCAAAATAGTGAATAATCATAGGTTAAAACCTATCTGTGCGGCAATCATCATAAAAAGCCCAAAAATCAAAATCTTGCGGGGTATCGGACAGATCTGGTTTTGGAGGCACATCCACACTTTTTGGCAGGCTGACCTCGCCAGCCTTGGCTCTTTCGATCATCCACATCACGAATAGAAGTTCATCCTCGTCATTCACAGGAAAATTCACGCCGTTGCCGAGCGGAACAGTGTGCGGTTGGAACGGTTGTTTAGTCGGTGTTTTGGTATATTTTTTTGTGGCTATGGCTATTGGCATAAAAACTCCGATTCAATTTGCTGCACTAGTAGTATAGAAAATTTTTCAAAAACAATGGAGAAGGAATTATTCATAAAAATTCCGCATATTGATGTGGAGATGCTCTCCCGCGACCATTACGACCGTTTAGATAAAGAGGCGGTTAAAGAACTTGCCGCAAAAACATACACGCTCATAATCGCCAAATATTCCGCAAAGAACAAAATTGCCGGTCTTTCGGGTGACCAAAAATCAAAAGAATTGCCCAAAAATAATTTAGAGAACATCTCTCTGTCAAAAGATGCCCATACGCCGAATGCGACAAATAATAACGCAACTATTTTCCAAGCACTTCCATATAGATGAAGTTTATTTGCTATCATTTTCCAGTGAAACCCGGTATGAATAGCCATAAAAATTAAAGCCCAATAGGCGCTTGTAGTATGAACTTGCCGAAGTAGCATACTGCCTTCCAAATGCAAAAAAGCAAGTACAAATCGAGATTGCATAAAACCGCTGATTATAGTTGAGGACATTGCTATGAGAAGTAATAAATTAGTTGCGATAGTTAGCGTTCGCTTAAAATTATAAGTGCCTTTAAAACCGTTTTTATACCATTTTATATTAATAATATTGTGAAAAATAAATAATGCAAATAAAGAAGTGCCGACTATCTCGTGGATTAAGGTATGGGTAATTGTATCCGCAAAGGCAACCAACAAAAGGATTGTCATTGCGAAATCTATGGAAAGGCGTGTGATTAGAGTCACTTTAGAATGCCGATTTTTTTCAGCCACGCCGTAATATCTTTTTGGGCATTGTTTGCACTTCCGCCACGAATCGCAAGTCCGTTCAAGAGTTTGGCTTTAGGAGCGAGTTTTGCAATATCATCTTCACTGCGCCCAAGTGCACTGCCGCCGTGTGTGCAAAACGGCACAATGACCTTACCCGCAAAATCGTACGATTCTAAAAATGTGAAAAGCGGCATAGGTATTGTTCCCCACCAATTTGGGTATCCTAAAAATAGAGTATCGTATTGTTCCATATTAGATACTTTTGTGGAAAGTTCAGGTCGGGCATTCGCTTGCTGCTCTTTTTTGGCAACCTCTACTGCGGTGTTGTAATCCTTGGAATAAGGCACCACTGTTTTAATCTCAAAAATATCGCCGCCAACGCTCTTTTGAATTTGTTCCGCAACCGCACGGGTATTGCCCGAATGCGAAAAATAGGCGACGATGGTTTTGGCGTTTGCCGTAGCCGCTCCTAGCAAAAGGAGCGTGGAGAGAATGAAAGTGTTCATATTTATCCTTTGTTGGGTTGATTTTCCAAGTGTTGTAAATATAGTAATCTCCGAAGAACTATACAAAACTTTATTTCATAAAACAAGAAGTTCTTCGGAGACGACGGCAAACAGTTTAAATTTGCATAAAAACACGGTTCGCCCGTGTCGCTCAGTAGGCTCTGACGATCTCTTAACGAGTTCTTCAGAGCCTACTATAAAAAAATAAAATGTGTCGCTCTACTGCGCTCCTTTTCCGCTCAGAACCACATAAATAGTGCGAATGAGTATTTGTATATCTAAAAGTATTGAGAAGTTGGAGAGATAATATATGTCATATCCCAATTTTATTTTTACATCTTCAATGTTGTTGTCATAGTGATGGCGGACTTGTGCCCAGCCTGTGAGACCGGGTTTCATTTTGAGGCGGCTCGCATAAAATGGAATTTCGCGGCGAAGTTTTTCAATAAACACCGCTCGTTCGGGGCGGGGACCTACCATACTCATATCGCCTTTGAGAACACAAAGCAACTGCGGAATTTCGTCAATTCTGCATCGGCGAATAATTTTTCCGACACGGGTCACGCGGGCATCATTTTTTTTTGCCCATTGAGGTCCGTTTTTCTCGGCATCAAGCCGCATTGAACGAAATTTATAAACTGTAAAGGGGCGGGAATAAAGTCCTATTCTCTGCTGTTTGTAGAACACCGACCCGCGCGAATCGATTTTTATTGCAATTGCGGTCAGCAAAAGCAGAGGCGAGGTTATTAAAAGTAAAGAAATTGCGATAACAATATCCATAACTCTCTTAATGGTCGCTTGCCAAGGGAGTAGGTTTTGAATGAACAATTCTTGGAGTTCCGTTGTATTTACAAGCGAAACGGTAGTCGTTTTGAAATTTTTTACGCACTCGTGCAGTGACGGCACAACATAAACTTTTATGGGCAAGTGAGCCACCCAATACAAAATGTCGTTTATCTTTTTCTCGGTTGGCGTGCGATGTGCTATTATAATTGCCTGTGCGTTGTTCTTTTTAATTATTGAGGGTAAATTGGAGTAATTTTCCTGCGTGTCCCAAATAATTTTTTTACCGAGTTCCGTGTGTTCCTTGAATATGTGCAAAAGTTCCCTTGCCTCGTGCGTGTTGCCGAGCAGAATCACATTGTCCGCTCCGTATCCTTTTTTTATAAATTGCCGCAAAATAAAACTTATTGAGAGTCGCAAAAAAGACACGGAAATCCAAGTAAAAAACAGATAAGATGCGAGCAGTTCAATGAGTTTCAAAAATTTTTGAATACTGAACGGCGGAGGCGGAAGTTCTCGTCCGAAAATAATCGCTCCCAAAAAACAGAATACTATCCCGAACACCGCCGCAAGGTAAAGTATATGAGTTGTGCGAGATTCAAAAAGCCATTTGCGATAAAGTCCCGCACATAGAAAAATCACGAACCAAGCGAGCACCGCAAGAGTTACGTATTCCCTGAAATTGGGAAAAAACAACCAAAAGCACGCCATTTGAGCCGTGCCGTCGAATAAAATAAACAGAATTTTTTCTAATGTTGAGGATCGCATTCCTGTCATAAATATATAATGTTTTTAGCAAAAAAATGCATTTCTATCGATTTTTTAAGGTAAAATTTTATTTTTTACATATAAAATATACAAAAAATACAAGGAATAAATAGTAGTGAAACAGTAATGACGAGGTAATGACGAAACGATTTCTCCCTTCCCCCTTCTCCCATTTTTGCACCGCCGAGTTCCCCATACCCCACACCCCACACCCTATACCCCACTTTTTCTACCTTCCCCAAATGCCCTTTGCAAAATCACATCAAGGCTTACGCAAACTTCGCGGACGCATTGCCGAGACATACGCTTGTGCATACTTGGAGCGTAAGGGTTGCAAAATTCTCGCACGCAACTATAGATTTTCGGGCGGCGAACTCGATATAATAGCAAAAAATGCAAAAGATGAAATTCTTTTTATTGAGGTGAAATCGGTTTGGGAATACGGAACGGGTTCGGCTGATTCAAGAGTAGGTGCGTTAAAACAGAAAAAAATATGGCAAACCGCAACCAAGTTTTTACAGGAAAACGGAGGCTTGGAACAACTATCCCGCTTTGATGTTGTCGCTTTTGATTTTCGCAAGGAAAAAATGAAAATGAATTATTACAAAAATGCTTTTATCTCAAATAAGGTTGTTTATCACATATAATCGCAACTTCTATACTATCCTCCGCCATTACTGAAGGTAACCTCTACCAACCTCATAAGAGGTTAATAGTGGTTACCTAATTTCTACTTTCACAATATATGAATTGCGGAAGAATTTTTTGAGGTTTTTGTAATGCTGACTAAACGCCTGATAATTTGCTTAGATGTTCGCGACCGCAAAGTCACCAAAGGAGTGAAGTTTGAGGGCAACCGAGACATTGGAGACCCTGTAGAAATGGGTGCTCAATATAGCCGAGACGGCGTTGATGAACTCGTTTTTTACGACATAACCGCAAGTGCGGAAAATCGTCAATGCGATATAGAAATGGTGCGAAACATCGCCAAAAAAGTTTTTATCCCGTTTTCGGTTGGCGGCGGAGTGAGGAACTTGGAAGATATGCACTTAATTTTACTCGCCGGTGCGGAAAAAGTCAGCATAAATTCGCTTGCAGTTTTGAATCCGAGCATAATAAGCAACGGTGCAAAAGCGTTTGGAAATCAATGTATGGTTTTGGGAATGGATGTGAAATTTGTCGGTGAAACGGCAAAAATTCCAAGCGGCTACGAGGTTGTGATTCGAGGCGGCAGGCAGAAAACCGAACTTGATGCACTCGAATGGGCGAGGCGTGCACAGGATTTGGGAATTGGCGAAATTTGCCTCAACAGCATAGACACCGACGGCGTTAAAAACGGATACGAACTCAACATCACTCAAAAAATAGCACAGGAAATAGAAGTCCCCGTTATCGCAAGCGGCGGTGCAGGCACACCTGCTCACATAACCGAACTCTTTGCAAAAACAAACGCAGACGCGGCTTTGGTCGCATCGATGGTTCATTTTGGCACATACACAATAGCACAAATTAAAGCAGAAATGAAAGCGAACAAAATTCCCGTCAGAATGGAGGACAAATGCTAATCCTATTCTTGATTATTCTCCCCTTTATAATTGTAATCGGTGCAATTGTGTTCTTTAATGTCTATGTCCGCAAGCAGATAACAAAAGACACAACGCCTCCGCCAGAACTCGACACCGCCTATATAAAAGCGGAAAATACGGGTGAAGAAGACAGCGATTTGGGAAATGTTTTTAATTGACGGTTATGAATTTTGCAATAGTTCTCGGTAATTTTGACGGTTGCCATTTGGGGCACATCGCACTGTTTAATGCTCTAAAAAAAGAGGCGGCGGCACGCGGACTTTCACCTCTCGCAATATCATTTGAACCTCACACCCGGCACATAATACAAGAGCCCGGCTGCCCCGAACTTTTAACACCCAAAAATGAAAAACGAGATTTAATAGAACAACTCGGCATTCCGCTCGAAATACAGGAATTTAACAAAGACTTATTCGCAATGACATTCCGTTCATTTGTTGAGGAATACGCAATAAAAAAATTCGGTGCAAAATTGTGGGTGCTCGGCTTAGACCAACGATTCGGCAGAGGCGGCAAAGGCAGTGTAGAAACTCTGCGGGCATTTTTTCCAAATTTAGAAGTGAGCGAAATTTCCCCCGTTCTCTATCCTTCTAATGTTAGCGGGGGCGTTCCCCCTGCACTCCTGCCTAAGGGGACACCCCTTAAAAACCCCGAACAGCCTATAAGCGCATCACGCATTCGTGCAGAACTTAAAGACGGTAATATTGAAATTGCAAATGCAATGTTAGGACGAAATTATTCCGTCAGCGGAGTAGTTGTTCACGGCTTGGGGCAAGGGCGGCTTCTCGGTTTTCCAACTGCTAACTTGGAAATTCCTCAATATAAATTATTGCCGAAAAACGGTGTGTATAAAGGCTTTTTGAAATCTGAAAAATATGATTGCGTTGTGAATATCGGCACTCGTCCTTCATTCAAAAATCGCTCCGTAGGATTTGAAGCGCATCTTCTGAACTTCAACGGCGACTTATACGGCAAAACTCTTTGTGTAGAACTCACTCACCGCATAAGAGATGAAATAAAATTCGATAACATTGAAGGATTAAAGAGGCAGATAAAGAGAGATGTGGAAGGGAGTAAAGAGTAGAGTTTGTAGGGGCGTGGTTTTTAACCCGCCCGTATCATTGTAGGGGCGTGGCATTGCAAGCGGCGGGTAGGGGCGGCATTTATGCCGCCCAAAAAGTCGTGTATGGAAAAGGGAATTGTAGGGGCGAATAGTATTCGCCCGCCCGTTTAGCATTGCAAGGAATCGTCATTCTGCACCGTCATACTGTGCGAAGTCGCAGGATGCAGAATCCAGAAAGACTTGTCATACTCGTGTAGAAGTTACCTCTCTAAAAACTCAAATCTGTGGAATTGAGTTACAAAGAGAGTTTTTAGAGGTTTCCTATATTTATATTCTTAAACTCGGTGTAGTTTTTCTTTTGGTAGAGATCCACCAAGCAAAAACCATAAAGATATTTTCCATTGGGTATTTTCTCTTCCTTAATTTCAAGCGGAGCAGCAGTTGAGGCGGGCATAATCAATGTTTTGCCTTGCCTGTATTCTACCTCACCGCCTGTCGTGTCAAAAACAGCGTAAAGGAATGTGATGGAATCTCCGCTTTCTATTTGGACATATCCTTTGTCGGGCATGGTGCCGGTTGCCACTCGCCGTGCTTGTTTTTTTAATTCGCCGGATCTTTTTTTGACATCGTATGAAACAAATAAGTCCACTCGCTCACCGCTAAGCAAAGCCGGAATAGAATATTGCGTTGTTTTACTGTCGCTGTTTGGCATCTTGTATATAGAGGGAACAATGCCGTTTATGGTAAGCCATTGACCATCAAAACTAGTATTGATAGTGAGCGACTGGGTTAGCCTAAATGTATTATTAAAACCAAGTACCAAAGAACTACCATCGCTCTCTGAAGATAGCAAAACATTATAAATTGTCGGGGTGTTAAGTATTGTTTTTGCGCTTAATTTCAAAATAGAATCATTTTTTTGGATTATATCTATCTTTTTTTGAGAGCCTTGCAATAATTTATTTGCAAAAGAATCTATCACGCTAATATATGACTTGTTGAAACCGGATTGATTATAGTCGTTCAAATTGCCGGCGATTGTTTTGTTAAAGTAGGGGAAATAAATAGACAAACCATTTGCGATTATGCTCGTATCCGATTTTTGGGCATAAACTACGGCTTCTTTAATTCGCAGTTTTGCTGAATCGCACTCCGCGCCACAAAGATTTTCTTTCTTAAAATGATTTAACAAGTCGATGGCATCCACCATGTCTAATCCATTATAAATCAAAGACGGTTTACCAAAAACATTCGTCCCCAAACGCGATTTGGATACTTTTTGATACAACGAATCTCCAAATCCATTCCGTTGCAATTTTTCTGAAATTACCCCTATGGCATCGGCTGCCATAGGAATTTTACTCAAATTCACTAACGACAGAGTGCGTTGCTCTAAGGATTTTTTTTTACCGGCAGAAACAAAAGCATTCACGATTTGCTTCCCAAGTTTGTCTGTATCTAACCCGGGATTTTTACGAAGCGTGTCGAACAACTGCTGGTAGTTCCAGCCCTCGCCGGGTTCCAATTCTTGGGAGGCGACCATGTAATCTGCAAAGGGAGAAACCGCAACGGCAATTTCCATCGCCGACATAAGGCAGGCATCAAAACCGACAAAAGCAAAACGGGTTGAGTCTTTAAGGGCGCTTTGCAAGCCGCCTCGCAATTCCTTGGCGGTCAGATGATCATCGGGAAACCATTCATCATATCCAAAACCACGCACCGAACCGGCTCCATGGTTCCAAAAAATAAGCCCATACCGTTCCGCCGGAAATGCCTTCATTGCATAACTTATAAAGTTTGCAAGTGTTAGAGAATCGCCGATGGGTTGTTTTTGCAGACTGACATTTTTTTGAAATCCATTTTTTGTGATTTGCACGTATGTGATGGAGTCGTCTTCGATACCCAGGTCGTTTTTCCAATGTTTTGTGCCTCCGGAAAAGAGGACTGCATTGAACTTATCGTCCAAAGGAACAGATTTCAGCATGTCTTGCAGATTGGCTGTCGCCAACCCATGCCTAGATTCCAAATCAGAGCCGTTCATATAAACCAGCAGCGTAAAACTTCCCGGTTCAAACGCCAAGGCGGCACAAACCGAGAACAGCACCCACAGCAAGGTGGCGGCTAACAAGTTATGTCTCTTCATCATCGCTATCACCATCGTCATCTATGTCATCTTCCCTCTGATCGGGATTTCTGAGTGCAAAGATAGACGAGGCTATGATATCAGCAACTTCTTCGTTTTCGCCCAGCAGGTTCGTGAAATCGTTCGGGAACTTCTTAGCCGTTTGCTCTTCAGGATTGTATTTTGTCAGCAACTTAACAAGGCTGTCGGCCATTTCCCGGTTTGCTTGTTCCGGGTCATCCGATTGTGGTTCCGGCTGTGCCCTCTTGGCTTGTTTTGCCTTCTCTATGTCGGCTTCCATTTGCTCCATTAGGTTCTTGGGGCGTTCAATCTCACCGCGCATTATTTTAGATGCTTTTGATTGTGCATATATCCGTGTTGCACTCACAAGATCGCTCACAATTTTTGACATTTCCGGTGCACGCGATGAGGGGATATTTTCAAGCACTGTATCAAGATTTTTTGAGAATTCCTCATCGAATGCCATAGCCATTTGCATATCGTTGACTTCGTTATCCCTGTTAAGCCGTACAAGTTCTGCAGCATGCTCACGCCAACCGGAATACTCTTCTCCGTAAGCCTGAAAATGAGCGAGGTTTAGTTCTTGCAGCATGTTGCTAGTGTTTTCTTCAAGTGCAAGGGCATAGTCGTAGCGCTGGCGTGCCGTGCCAAGATCCTTGCATTTGGAATAGGCAGTTAAACTTTCCAAGTCAATGAAGTCTTCAGTATCGCTTGACTTTGTAATTTTGTTCTCTTCAAGGTCTTTGCTGGTTTTTGCCGCTTGATCATCAATGCTGCCTCCGACAAAATCATCGATTGATTTTTTATCTTTAAGATCTATCTTCCTACCGATAGAGACATCTTTTCCGAGCACAATAAGATCCAAGTTTGCCGCAAATTCTTTTTTTTCGGAATTGAATGTTGCACTTATCTCAAACCGTTTGATGGCGAGTATTTGGGTTGCCGCTTCAAGGATGAATGCCGTTGCCTGCAAAACTCCTTGTGCGATAGCACCGCCAACGGAAAGTGCTGCCTTGGCAACCTCCAAAACGCCAATTGCTATTCCCATTGAGACATAAATTCCCGCTTTGGCAATTTCATATCCAACTATCTCAAGCCCCTTGCCGATACGGAAACAAACCCGATACCATCTGGAAGAACGAATTGCAGCACGGCAATCGTCTATGCGCTTGTTGAAATCGTTGATCTGGTTTTGCAAAGTAAGAACATTGTTCTGTGCGGTAGTAAGGCTTCGCTTGGCAGAATCAATTGCTTGACCCACCTTCCTTGCCGTGTCTCTGATTGCCTGACAAGCCTTTTTCACGGCTTCCAAAAATCCGGAGGCATCGAAAATTAACTGAAACTCGAATTTAGATGATGAAAAATCGTTGTAATTTGTAGCAAGTTTTATTATCACCTTAAATCCAAACAATAAAAAATCGACATCTATATGCACCATTTTATCGCGAATCACAACGAGTGCATCCATTCCGAACAAGCCGCAGAGAAAATTAACCTTTGCGTTAAGGTAAAAATCCAATGTGTTTTTAGTGGCTCTTAAAAAAAGCGTGGCACCGGTACCGGGCTTCACAAGTTGCCCCGCAAGACCTCCATCAATAGGCTTTTCGGTGAGGGTTTTGCCGGATGCTCCAATAGAAAAGACTGTAAAATTGCCTACTTTTAATTCAATAGGCGCAATTTGCAATAACGCGGTAACGCTCTCTCCTTTTTCAACAGCAAATAAAAAACGAATTTTCAATTTGAACAAGTCCAAAACACCGCAGATAAAGAATCCCGGACTAATGCTATAGATACCAAGCGTTGTAGGAGCAGTACAGACAAAAATTTGACAGTTGAGGCTGAGCGCGCCGCTTGAGCCGATATGGTAATGCCGCATCGTCCCTTTGTCTGTCAGAATATAGTCATTGTCCATTGGGGTAATTTCGGCATCGCCTATTTGCATTGATTCATCGAGAACCTTGTTTGCCTCGTCCGCCCATTCCTTGACATTCCTTGTGTCTGTCGGAGACTTGACTTTTGCATTTTGCAAATCGAAGTCTTCGACCGCGATGCAATCCAGTGCATTTAGTGCGGGGCTGTCCACCTCGGCAATCTCTTTGATAATGTCTTTTAGCGATGTTCTCCCGTTTTCTTTTTTAGATGTAATCGCCGCAGTAAACAAGTTGATGTTCGGCGGCGGAAAACTGATAGCAAAACCAGCGAACACAGATAAGTTATCGCTTGTAAGCCGTGCACTCATTCCAAACACCATTCCGGGTTTTGGTATTGTAACCACCCCTATGGAAAGGGACAGGTCTGAGAAAAACAGTGTATTGTTGAGATATATGCGGGTATTCGGAAGCGAATAAGCCGAAAATTGAAAACTTTGCGGAGACGCAAGCCCTTTCAACCCAAAACCCAATTCGCTATTATCGCTCATCTTGATTTTTAAAGAACCGCCCACCGAAAACAAAGGATATCCATTTCTATACTCAATATCTAATTTAAAATCATCGATTTCCAAACCGCTATTTTTAATTTTTGCACAAACAAACGATGCTGCAAACCCGGCTGATCCGCCACCAACCCAAAAATCAAGATTTTTTGTTCCGTCTCCGGTAAGAACTTGGAGCGTTTTGCCAAAATCGCTTTTCGCGAGGTCAAAACTCCCGCCGACAACCAAATTATAGTTGCTATAACTGTCAGGGGCTGTCAAAAACAATTCCTCGGAAATCAAATTTTTGAGCAGAGAATTACTGCCTCCGGCACTTGCCGTTTGTGCTATCAATGTCAATTTATCAATGCAAGCCCAAGTTGCTATGTCGGCAACTTTTTTCTCAAAATCGGAACCTTCCTTTAATTTTGGAGTATCAAGGGATACAATAAATCTGGCGCCGCTACCGACCGCTATCCCCGCCACTATTCCATTGCCATTGAGCAAAAATGCGACATCGCTGTCTCGGCTTGCGAACAGTGCAGAAAACTTGTTCTTACCAGAGGGTAAAAAACTCGTGAGTTGCTTAGTTAAACCGGAATCGACCGTTTTTTCGACAAGATCGCCCACATCTCGGTTGCCGAGCAAAATTTCACCGGATACAAAAGTTTTTCCATCGATGCGAGCCACAGCCGCCTCGGCAGGAAAACCAAAAATCTCGCCGGAGGCGATGAGCCCTATGTTTGTTTTGCTCGACAATGTATACCCCCTATTCCGGCAACAGGTTTGCGATGGAACCAAAGCCAAGTTGGTTTAAAATAGGCTGACGCTCCGTGTTCCACACGGCAACGCTCAAAGAATTGAGTTTAAAAAACCCAAGATCCGGCAAAGCCTTGTCAGTATCCACGCGCAAGGCGAGTGCGTATTCCTTCACATTTTTATTGGGATCCGTATTACCCGTCTCAATGTACAGGAACGCCGACTTGAGTTGAAACTTTAGTTCGCCCGGATTGATATTTTTTACATTATCTAGGCTGTTGGTAATGCCACTGCCATCCTTCCAACCGAAAGCAGATTTAAAATCCTCCACTATCTCATCCAAAGTCACAGATTTTTGTGACTCAATGTCGGTAGGGAGCACGAGGGCTTTGTTTACATCGCCGTTTTTTTCAAAAACGGCGTTCAAGGGCGTACCCAAAAGGGTGATTTCTGCGCCTAACGCAAAGTTTGTATCTGCCATAAAAACTCCTTAACAGTTACTTCTAAAGGTTCTTTCTCAAAAGAAGTGGGTTAAACATACAGTAAATATATATACATATAATCAAAAGCGGTCTATTTTTTTTCCAAATTCCATTTTTTCTTTAATTCCTCAATAATAGCATCTGTAATTTTGCCTTCAAATACTCGACCGCCATCGTGCATTCTTTGGATTCTGCGTCCTGCATCCTGCAACTTCGTGCAGGATGACGAGTGCAGAATGACGGTTATGGTTCGTGCATTTTTATTTTTACAGCAATTTAATATCTAAAAGTTTAAGATTTTTCAAAGCAAGTTCGGTTTTTATGCAAACCTGATCTTCGCTTTCTTTTTTGAGCAATTCTATTAAGTCTTCGCCAATGGTTTCTACATCCGACTCATTTTTGCGGCGTGCCAAAATGTATTTTGATAAATACTCATTATTTATTCCCAATTCATCAACTACTTTACCCCAAATAATATCATAATCCGCAGTATTTTTGGAGTAAACTATTTCCAACCACTCCTTATTCACATATTCGCCGTTAAAATTTTGAATTTTCAAACCGCTTAAATCGACTTCAAATGTCATAATGCGCGGAATATCTGTTGCGGGACTCTTCATTAAGTATGTCGCCTTGTGTTTTGCAACATCGTAATCTGTAGATAAATAAAAGCCTTTGCCAAATTCATTGTAGGAATTGTCAATTGACAAATCCACTTCTTTAAATTCCGCAGTCGTTCCGTGATATAGCAACATAGCGGGGAAGGTAGAAATTTTGGGGTATGGGGTGTGGCGTGTGGGGTGTGGAGAACTCGGCGGTGCAGAAGTTGAAAGTGAAAAGAGTAAAGTGTAAAGTTGGGAAGAACTCGGGCGGTGCAGGCGGGGAGATGGTAGAAGGTTCTTCGTCATTCCCGCGAAGGCGGGACACCAAGCCGATAGGCGACTGGACAGACTAATTTATTTATTTTTTCTGTCAATCTAAAACAATAATGACACAAAAGGGAGGACTCTTTAACAAGCGAGCACGGTGTGTTGCTTCGCCTACGGCTCGCTGGTGACGGAACGCTCCAAATATTACTTAACCGCCGAGTGCCCTGCACTCACCTTTACAATATTCAACGCCCGTGCCTCTTGTTCGCTAATGCCGAGCAAGCCGCCGTAAAGCGTAAATGGGCTAACCGTGCCGCCCTGCTCGTTGCACTTAACTTTAATATGCAATGCACCTTTAATGCAATCAAGCGATAAAATGTGCTCATTCAAATTCACCGATTGTCCGCGATGGTTGAGAACGGTTGCATACGGTTTTTTCGGTAAATTGAAATCGCCGAGCAAACAATAATTCATAGTTGTGGGAAAATTCGCCGATAATTTTTTTTCTAATTTTTTAACGGATGCAATTTCAAGACCAATGGGAAAACACTCGTTTAACTGTTTTATCAGAGTATCACTCTCCAAATTTAACTTCTCCAAAAGTTCAACGGAGATAACCTCGCACAACGATTCCAAACCGAGCGGCAACGCACCCGTATTGGTGATTCTCGGTTTTGGATTAAAACCCTCGCTAAATTTAATTGGAATTCCTAGTCGAACAAATGCCCGTTCAAAAAAAGACAGAGTATTTTGATGAGGCAAAAACCGTGAACTGCCCATTTTTCTAAAAATTATTTTGTAAGAAAAGAATGACTGCTCCTTGTGCATTCTCAGGTTATGCAACGCCTCAATTTCTGCAGGCGAACGCGATGGTGCAAAATATTTATTGGGCACTTTACCCAACACGGTGTCCTTTCCGTTCCCTAAAATTCCGCAGGCAATGCATTTCCCAAATTTGCAATTTTCAGTCCAATTGGAATTAGGGTCGTTTGCGTGTTCTAATTCTCTCAGAAGAAATTTTTTACTGACACCCACATCTATAAAATCCCAAGGTAATTTTGCATCTGTATTAAAACCGTCAAAAATCCAAGAATCATCATAATCTAAGTCCGTGCGAATCTTTGCCCACTCATCTGCATTCAAATGATTTGCATCGCTTTCAAAAATTAGCCCCCGCTTATACGCCTCATAAATCATTCGCGAAAAATCACGCCCCGCTCGACTGTATAACGCCTCCAAATGTGCGGTTTCCCAAGCATTCCACGATACCTTAACATTTTTGTGCTTAAAAAATCTGTCGCGCAAAATTTTTATGTGAGTAAGTGCAATTTCCTTTTTTACAAACGGCGACCACTGCAACGGCGTCCAAGATTTCGGGATAAAAATTCCAACGCTTAAACTTATTAAACATTTTTTGTTATATCGCAAACCAATTTCGAGCAGTCGTTCGGTAAGTTTAATGAGTGCGTAAATATCCTCTTCTGTTTCGGTTGGGAAACCCACCATTATATACAGTTTTATTTTGTTGAATTTATTTTGAAAAGCACTCTCCGCGGCGTTCAAAATATCGTCATCGGTTATGGTTTTGTTTATGAATTTTCTGAGCCGCTCCGAGCCTGTTTCCGGTGCAAATGTTGCACTGCGCCCGCCCTTCAAAGAGTAAGATTTATTCGCAAGCGAACCGCCGAAACTGCTAACTCGCAAAGAAGGCAGAGAAACATCTACCGTATCAAAAAACGGGTCGTCTATAAGAGAATCCAACAACGGTTCTATGGGTGTGTAATCGGCAGTTGAAAGCGAAAGGAGTCCGAGTTGTCTTTCACCCGTTGCTTTTAAGCCTTCTTTTGCACATTCCACAACCGCATCCGCATCTAATTCCCGCGTGGGTCTATACCAATAACCCGCTTGGCAAAACCTGCAACCCTGCGTGCATCCGCGCATAACTTCAAGTGCAAATCTATCGTGAATAAGCGGCATATTTGCGACGAGATTTTTTGTGGGTGTGAGGGCGGGAGTGAGAGATTTAATGTAAGTTCTTTTTACGGGTGCGTTATTATGAATTGCGGGGACATACATTCCCTCAATTTTTGCAACTTCCTCTAAAATTTCCGCTCTGTTTTTTTTCTCTTTTCTGCCGCTGCCTATAACTCTCAAACATTCCGCGGCGGCTATTTCTCCATCGCCGATACACATCACATCAAAAAAATCAGCAATAGGTTCCGGGTTTGCCATTGCGGGACCGCCCGCCATAATAATAGGTTCGTTTTCCTGCCTGTCTCTTGAAAAAATTGAAATTTTTGCGAGGTCTAAAATGTATGGAATATTTGTAAAATTGAGTTCGGTTTGAACTGTAAGTCCCACAACGGAAAAATCTTTTACCGCACTGAATGTAGCGTGTGTATAAAGCGGAATTTCATTTTTTTGCATCTGTTCCGCCATATCTTTTGCGGGTGCAAACGCAACTTCACAAAACAAATCGCTTTCTCTGTTTATCGCATTGTATAAAATTCGTATTCCGTTATTGGACATTCCTATTTCGTATAGGTCAGGGAAAATTAACGCCATAGTAGCGAGCATTTCCGCCTTGTCTTTTATAACGCTATTCGCCTCCCCGCCCATATACCGCGCGGGACTTTCTACAAAAGGCAAAGCACAACCCAATTTTTCTAAAATTTGTGCCACCGCATTTGACCCTGCCACTGCACTTGACTCCGTCACCGAGTTTGACCCTGTCACTGCACTTGACCCGAAATTTGCCGTTCAACATTCCCGCCAAGCCTCGCCAGTTTTCCCTCAAAATTTTCATAGCCCCTGTCTAAATGATAAATTCTGCTGACTTCCGTTTTGCCGCCCGCAACTAATCCTGCAAGAACTAACGCCGCACTCGCCCGCAAATCACTTGCCATAACGGGAGCACCCGTAAGTGCAGTTCCGCCGTTGATAATTGCTGTGTCGCCGCTTAGAGAAATTTCCGCACCCAAGCGTTCCAATTCCGCAATGTGCTTAAATCGATCGTTGTAAATTGTATCTCGCACCGAAGAAGTGCCTTTTATTGTTGCAAGCACAGCCATAAGTTGCGCCTGCATATCGGTCGGGAATCCGGGATACGGCAGAGTTGTAATATGAACGGGAGAGAGTTCGCGGTCGGAGGCATCTAATTCCACATAATCCGCACCGCACTCAACACCGCACCCCATACTCATAAATGCCTCAAGCAGTGCGGTTTGATGTTCAGGGATCATTTTTGTAACCCGCACTTTTCCGCGTGTAATAGCGGCGGCGGCTAAAAAAGTTCCTGCCTCTATGCGGTCGGCAATAGTTGCGCCTTTACCCGCATTAAGAGATTTAACACCTTCAACTATCAGCGTGCGAGTGCCTATTCCGCTAATTTTTGCACCCATATCTGCCAAGTAATTTGCAAGTGCGGTAATTTCAGGTTCAATTGATGAATTTTGCAAAATTGAAGTTCCTTCCGCAAGAGTTGCCGCCATTAAAACATTAGCGGTTGCCCCCACAGAACTAATGGGGAAAATAAAATTCCCGCCTTTCAATTTGCCGTCTATCTCCGCCTCAACATAACCGTGCGTAACCGTAATTTTTGCACCCAGAGATTCCAAACCTTTCAAATGCAAATCAACAGGTCGCGGTCCCCACGCACAACCGCCGGGCAGAGATACTCTGCATCGCCCAAATTTTGCAGTGAGAGGACCTAAAACATAAAAACTCGCCCGCATTGTTTTTACAAGTTCATAAGGGGCTTCCAAATGGTTAATTCCGCTTGAATCTATGCTTAAATTTGAACCGTCTTCTTTTATGCGGCACCCTATTACCCGCAGAACATCCGCCATTGTGCGCATATCTTTTAATTGAGGAACATTACCTATTTGCGAAATTCCGTCCGAGAGCATAGCCGCCGCCATAACGGGCAACACGGCATTTTTTGCCCCCGAAATTTCAACACTGCCTTTCAAAGGCGGAGATTGACTGATTAAAAAAGAATCCATTAAATTCTACCGCCTCAAAGTTTTATATTTAATCGGTTTGGGATTATCCGCATCTATACCGCTCCGAGTGCGATAATCAGCCTCGTAATCCGTCCAATTTCCTTCAAACCACACCGCTTTTGAATCGCCCTCAAATGCGAGAATATGCGTGGCGATTCTATCTAAAAACCATCTATCGTGCGAAATTACAACCGCACAACCGGCAAAATTCAAAATTGCCTGTTCCAAAGCCTGCAAAGTTTCAATATCCAAATCGTTAGTCGGTTCATCGAGCAAAAGCAAGTTCCCCGCATTCTGCAAATTTTTAGCCATAAGCACGCGGTTTCGCATACCGCCGCTCAATTGAGAAAGTTTTTTCTGCTGGTCGCTGCCTGTAAAATTGAAAAGCCCGCAATAAGCCCGTGCGTTCATTTTCCGCTCACCGATTAAAATCTCTTCGCGCCCGCCAGAAATTTCTTGGAATACCGTATTGCCGTCGTTCAGCGACTCGCGCCCCTGTTCCATTGAAATTATTTCAACAGTTTCGCCCAATTTGAAAGAACCGGAGTCGGGTTTTTCCTGACCGAGAATCATTTTGAAAAGCGTGGTTTTTCCCGCACCGTTAGGACCTATTATACCTACAATTCCCGAACGCGGCAGTTTAAAATTCAAATTTTCGTAAAGAAGTTTTTCGCCGAATCCTTTGGAAATATCATTTGCCTCTATAACGACATCACCGAGTCTCTTTCCGTTTGCAATGGCTATTTGGGCGACCTTATATTGCTCTTTTTTATCTTGGTTGAGCAACTCCTCATACGCCTTCAAACGGGCTTTACTCTTAGCCTGCCGTGCTTTTGGGGAAGCCTTCACCCATTCCTGTTCTCGTGAAAGCCGTTTTTGCCGTTCGCTTTCGCCCTTCTCGTCCTTGCGCATCCTTTCCAATTTTTGGTCTAACCATTCGGCATAATTTCCCTGCCAAGGAATTCCGTGCCCGTGGTCTATTTCCAAAATCCAATTCGTCACATTATCGAGAAAATATCTATCGTGCGTTACCAAAATCACCGAACCTTTATACTCCTTCAAATGCCGTTCGAGCCAAGCAACACTCTCCGCATCCAAGTGGTTTGTGGGTTCATCCAAGAGCAACAAATCAGGTTCTTCCAAAAGCAAGCGGCACAATGCAACTCTGCGTTTTTCGCCACCGCTCAAATTTTGCACTCCGTTTTCTGCGGGCGGACACCTGAGGGCATCCATTGCAATTTCAACCGACCGTTCCAAATCCCAAAGATTTTCCGCATCTATTTTATTTTGCAGTCGCTCCATTTCTTCCGACAATTTTTCCAACTTCTCACCTTCAGCATCGCCCATAAGCATTGCGACTTCGTTATATCGGTCTAAAATCGCCTGTTTTTTTGCAACCGCCACCATAACATTTTCTTTGACATTCAAATCGGGGTTGAGTTGCGGTTCCTGCGGTAAATAGCCCGCCGTTCGCCCGTTTTCTATCCACGCCTCACCCTGAAACTCTTTGTCGATACCAGCCATTATGCGGAGCAGTGTTGATTTTCCGCTGCCGTTTGTGCCGATTATGCCGATTTTTGCACCGTAATAAAAACTGAGTGAAATGTCTTTTAACACCTCTTTATCCGGAGGATAACTTTTGCACATTTTGTGCATATAAAAAATGAACTTTTCCGCTGCCTTATTTTCTGCCATTTGAGGAAGGTAGAAAAGTGGGGTGTGGGGTATAGGGTGTGGCGTGTAGGGTGTGGGGTTTTGGAAGGGGATACGGGAATTGTAGGGGCGTGGTTTTTAACCCGCCCTGTTGTGTGAAGAATTCGTCATTATGCGCGTGGTCGCAGAATCCACAGTTGAAAGTGAAAAGTGTAAAGTTATTACTCTCTACTCTCTACTCTCTACTCTCTCCACTTTCAACTCCCCCTCTCCCTTCCCCCTTCTCCCATTTTTGCACTGCCGAGTACCCCATACCCCACACCCTACACGCCACACCCAAACCTGCAACGCAGAGGAAACTCTACTCTCTACTCTTTACTCTCTACTCTTTTTTTGGTGCGCTCGGCACACACCGCGTTCCCTTGCTAAATTTGCCCTATTATATGGCTTCACAAGTGGAACGATTTTTGGAGAGGATTTGACAATGTGCAGAAAATTTTCTATATTTAGTACCAAAGCTTTAACCAGAAGAGGTTCCTCGAATGAACAAAACACTCGCTAAAATAGCAGTTGTTGCATCAATAGCCGTAGCACTCGTTGCTTGCGGTGAAGACGAAAAGAAGGCTCAAGAAGCCGCCGCGGCAGCAGCCCAAGCCCAAGCCGCCGCCGCACAGGCAACTGCCGACAGCATTGCAAAAGCACAGGCAGAAGCAGATGCAGCCGCCAAAGCAGTTGCAGATTCCATAGCCGCCGCCGCACAGGCAGCCGCTGATTCTGCCGCCAAAGCAGAAGCCGCTAGTGCCGGCAAGTCCGCCGCTAAGGTTGCTCCTAAAAAGACCGAAGCACAAGCCGCTGCAAAGGCAGAGGCAAAAGCGGAAGCAAAAGCTGCTGCTAAAGAGGAAGCAAAAGCCGCCGCAAAAGAAGCATCTAAAGCCGCTGCTAAAGCCGCTGCTAAAGCCGCTGCCGCAAACAAATAAATTAACCATTGCGGAAATATCCGCAACTCCCAAGCCCGCCTTTAACAGCGGGCTTTTTCTATTTTCCTGTTATGAGGCACGACAAAGCATTTGTATTTTACAACAATATTTTAGCAGGCGAACTCAATAGAGAACAAGGCGGTTATAGTTTTAAGTATTCCAATTCTTATTTAATTGATGAGAAACTTCCTCAAATCGCCGTTTCATTTCCCAAACAAAAAGAACCGTTTTTTTCCAAAATTCTTTTTCCCTTTTTTTACGGTATGCTATCGGAAGGTGCAAATAGACAAATTCAGGAAAAACTGCTGAAAATTGACCCAAAAGATAACTTTACTCTGTTAGTTGAAACTGCACAAACCGAGACAATCGGTGCAATAACGGTTCGGGATAAAATATGAATATTGACAAAATACTGCCGTTTTCCCTGCCGGAATTTAGGGAATTTCGCCATAATGCGACAAAAAAAATCTCAATTTCAGGCGTTCAGCCGAAATACTCCTTAAAAGCGGTCAATGGAAAACTGCAACTGACAGAAAAAAACGGAGAATACATACTAAAACCTATTTATAGCAACGATTTTGATTTTGGAGCGGAAATTCCCGCAAACGAGCATTTAACAATGCAGATAGCAGAACAAATTTTTAACCTCAGAACGGCAGAAAATGCCCTTGTGTTTTTTTCAGACGGCACTCCTGCTTATATAACTAAACGATTTGACATTCTTCCAAACGGCGAAAAAATTAGAATGGAGGACTTTGCTCAACTCGGCAATTTTTCGGGCGAAGGCAGGGAAATCGGCTATAAATACGAATTTAGTTATCAAAAAATGGCGGATATATTAAAAATTACAATTGGCGAACAGAATTATATCAAAAATGCGGGCAATTTTTTTAAAGCAATAGTTTTTAATTATTTAATTAATAACGGCGATACCCATATCAAAAATTTTTCCGTTCTTTTTCCTTTGG
>BNUP01000003.1 GCA_025997455.1 Fibrobacterales bacterium
GGCTGTTATTGGATTTACTTCTCTCGCCCACAGTGCCATATTAACGGAATACCAATAGGCAACTTCATTATTTTTTGGGAATTTTTTTTGCAAATATTCCCCTTCATTTTTTGCCTCTTCAAACAAATTTTTTTTATCCGTATTTGATTTCATCACATAACAGCCGAGAAAATAATAGGCTCTTAAAAGTTTCCAAGCCGCCTGCTCTCTCTTTGCATTAGACAATGTGGTATCGTTTATTGCGAGATCATAATTTTTTATCGCTCCGTTTATATTTTCGGGTTTTGCAAAATTATTTGCAGAGCCTTCTGCACGAGCAACATAGAACGAATCGCCGAGTGTTAAAAAATCCGCACTTGCAAAATTGAAAAACAGTGCCAGAACTGCAAAAAACTTAAACAATAATGTCGTCTTCACTTCCGCGACCCGATATTACGAGTTCATTTTCCGCTTCCAATCTACGCACTACATCTACTATTTTTTGTTGAGCCTCTTCAACTTCACGAAGCCGCTTTGGTCCCATATACTGAATTTCTTCGCGAATCATCTCCGCCGCACGGTTAGACATATTCGTGTAGAACTTGTTGGCGACTTGTTCGTTTGCCCCTTTGAGTGCGAGCGAAAGGTCTTTGGTATCGACCTGTTTAAGAACAGTCTGCATAGATTTATCATCGAGCAACAGCATATCCTCAAACACAAACATTAACGCTTTAATTTCGGTTGCGAGTTCGGGGTCATCGCGTTCCAAAGTGCCGAGAATATTTTTCTCCGCGCCTCTATCTACCATATTCAACATTTCTGCAACCGATTTTACACCGCCGACTTCCGCCGTATCACCCGTGAACATCGTCTTTAGAATTTGTGAAAGTTGCTGTTCCACCTGTTGCAAAACTTCGGGGCTAATGCTTTCCATCGTTGCAATTCTTGTTGCTACCTCAACCTGCATATCGGGGTTGAGTGCGGAAATTGTCGCGGCGGCATTTTCGGGTTTCATGTGAGCGAGTAAAAGAGCCACCGTCTGCGGGTGTTCCTTGCTCAGGAAGGAAATCAACTGAGCGGGATCCACATTGTCGAGCATATTGAAACCTGTGGTGCGGATATTACTCTGCACTTTTTCCAAAATTTCTCTCGCTCGCCGAGAACCCAGCGACTGCTCCAAAATCTGTTGGGCGAAATCCATTCCGCCTTGGCTCACATACTCCTGTGCGGAACTTATCTGCTGAAACTCCTGCAAAACAAATTCCCGCATTTCCGGTGTTACGCCTTCTAAACGGGCGATTTGCGCGGTTAGCGTTTCTACATCTTTTTCACTTAACGCCTTAAATACATGCGAACTCGCCTCCTGCCCAAGTGCGACCATTAAAATTGCCGCTTTCTTTGGACCGGGAATGTCAAAAATTTTAGCAGGCTTTCCCGTATCTGCGGATTTTCCGCCTTCTTTGTAGAATTGTTTCGCCACGGGAGGAATGTAGAAAATGCACTCGGCAGTGCAGGGGGGGTATAGGGTGTGGCGTGTAGGGTGTGGGGAAGGGAGTGTAAAGTTGAAAGTTGAAAGAGTAAAGTTATTATTCTCTACTCTCTACTCTTTTCTCCACTCTCCACTTTTAACTATCAACTTTTTTCTACATTCCCCACACCCTACACCCTACACCCCATACCCCACACCCCACACCCTACACGCCACACCCTATACCCCACCCTGCACTGCCAAGTGCATTTTCTACCTTCCCCCAATGCCCATCTACTTAGACCCAAAAAACGATATTCCGTTCAAAAAAATCTTTGTGGAACACAAAGATTTGATGATGAGTTTTTTGAACTCACTCCTCCCGCTCCCAGACGACTGCGAAATTATCGATTTAGAATACGAACCTACCGAAATACTCCCCGAAAACCCGATGAGCAAGGATTCCTTTGTAGATGTCAAATGCTTTGACGAGAAAGGACGGCATTTTATAGTAGAAATGCAGATGTATTGGAAAAAAGAATTATTACCAAAGCAAATTTTTGGGTATAGGGAATGGGGTATAGGGTCTGGGGAAAACGACCACACCCCACACCCTACACCCTACACCCCAAATTATGGTCTTGCAATACTAAACGATGTAATGAACAAAAGCCACACTCACTATTACCATCGCTATCGAATGACAGAAGAAACGCATTCGGAAGAGAAAATAAACGGCATAGACATAACGCTTATAGAACTTCCCTTGTTCAAGCCGAGTTTGGATGGACACCAAAAAATGAAGGATTTGTGGATAGAATTTTTAAAGGAAATTGGCGAGCAAACCAAAGAAGAAAAGATTTCCCAATCGTTAAAAGAGAATAAAATTATAGCAAAAGCATTAGATTTATGCCGAGAATACGCCTACACCGAAGAGGAACGGGCAGCCTACGATAAAGTTCATGAGGGCATCATATTTAGGGCTATGGAATTATCAGAAAGCAGAGCGGAGGGTGAGTTGGCAGGTGAGACTCGTGGCGAGGCTCGTGGTAAAAAGGATACGCAAATTGCCATAGCCAGCAAACTCAAATCTCAAGGCGTAGCGGTGAACATTATCGTTGCTGCAACCGATTTGTCCGAGTACGAAATAAAAGCGTTGTAAATCTCAAAGGCGGGAATTATTGTTTGTATCAAGCGGAGGTATGGATGGCGTAATCTGTAGTTGCACCCGTAGGATGAGGCATACAATGTGCTGAATGAATGACGGTAACCATAAACCATTACGCTAATGCCCGCCTTAATACTGCGAGGTCGGCGGGTCTCACGCCGGCAATTTTAGAGGCGGAACCGAGAGTCAGAGGTTTGGCGAGGGTTAATTTTTGCCGTGCCTCTATGCTTAAACCGAGAATTTTATTAAAGTCAAAGTTCGGCGGGATTTTGAAGTTTGCCATTTTCTTTTGATAATCGATTTCCTCTTTTTGTCTTTCAAAAAATCCCCTATAAAGTTCTTCGGAGAGGAGATACCACTTATCGGAGCGAGTTAAATTTATCGGCGGTTCGGCATTTTTTAACGCA
Organism: Fibrobacterales bacterium; assembly: GCA_025997455.1. Taxonomy (GTDB): domain Bacteria; phylum Fibrobacterota; class Fibrobacteria; order Fibrobacterales; family Fibrobacteraceae; genus BNUP01. Next base: position 3,023 of record BNUP01000003.1, read on the forward strand.
ATAGTAAAAAAATCTTCTGCGTTAATTGTGGGGCGTTTCAAAACGGTTATCCATTTGGTTTTTTCGGTAATCGGTGATTGCCCGCTGTTTGCGAGCAACGGTGCAATTTCTTCCGCAGTTCCTGAATTTTCATTCAAAAATTTTTCGGCGAGTTTCAATCGCTTTTCTTTTTGCAGATAATTTTTCCACTCAATATCTGTTAGCATTCCAACATTTTTTGCTTTTTCGCATAAACGATTTTCTGCATTATCCGAGCGCAAAAACAAGCGGTATTCCGCACGACTTGTAAACATTCTATACGGCTCATTCCACTGGATAGAAGTTATGTCGTCAATTAAAACACCAATATAACTATCCGCACGCGATAAAATAAAAGGCGGCTTTCCCTCAATTGATAACGCGGCATTTATACCTGCAATTATTCCCTGCGCCGCCGCCTCCTCATATCCGCTGGTTCCGCATACCTGCCCCGCAAAAAATAATCCCGATAGTTTTTTGTGTTCAAGTGTGGGGTGAAGTTCGGTAGCATCTATTGCATCGTATTCTACAGCATAACCTATTTGTAAAACTTCGGCATTTTCTAATCCGGGAATAGTGTGAAGAGCGGCTATCTGAGTTTCTTCCGGCAGTGAGGAACTAAATCCGTTAATGTATATGCGGTTGTTGTCGCGAGTTTCGGGTTCTAAAAACAGTTGGTGCGAATCTTTATCCCCAAATCGCATTATTTTATCTTCTATGCTGGGGCAATATCTCGGTCCTATACCCTGAATTTTACCTGTAAAAAGCGGACTTTTATCAAAAGCGGCACGGAGAATCTCGTGGGTTTGCAAAGTGGTGCGAGTTATCCAACACTTTGCTTTGTTGTAGAGAGTTGAAGAGTCCGTCGCGTTGCTGAAACACCAAGGTTCTCGGTCGCCTTCTTGAATTTCGCATTTGGAAAAATCCACGCTTAGCGGATTTATGCGGCTCGGCGTTCCTGTCTTTAATCTGCGTGTTTTAATACCCAATTTTCTTAGCGATGTTGAAAAGTGTTCCGCACTCGGTTCTCCGACTCGCCCGCCGATACTCGTTTTGTCTAAACCCGTGAACATTTTTGCCGAGAGGAATGTTCCGCTTGCCACCACTACGCAACGGGCGGTGATTTTTTGTTCGCTGTTTGAGGTTTTTAGCGTGAGTTGCCATTCTAAATTTTTAACTTCTATGGCGGTTGCCTCTCCTTCAATTACTTCGCAATTTTCAAGTTCAAAAACAGTTTGTTGTGCAAATTCGCTATATAAATTCATATCGCATTGAGCACGGTTTCCCCACACGGCAGGACCTTTACTCGCATTTAGCAGGCGAAAAGATATTCCCGCTTTATCGGCGAGTTTTCCCATAAGACCGCCCATAGCATCTATATCACGCACCATTTGTCCCTTGCCGACACCGCCTATAGCAGGATTGCAACTCATCCGTCCAATGCTTTTTTTATCCAAAACCGCCATTGCAACCTTTGCACCCATTTTGCCCGCAGCATTTACCGCCTCAATTCCGGCGTGCCCGCCTCCGATTACTATTATGTCAAAGGTCATTTTGCAGGTAAGGTAGAAATTTTTCAAACTATTGTAGAGCCGCCCGTGCAATGGTGCTATGTTTGGCAAACCAAAATTTTCTAAATTCCAGCAAATGCCACCACGAGCGAGTTCAATACATACTGCGAATATTTGCAAAACCTACGGATCCCGAATGGTGGTTCGAGATGTTTCGATTAGCGTATCGCAGGGTGAAATTGTCGGCTTGTTAGGACCAAACGGTGCGGGAAAAACAACCTCATTCTATATGATAGTCGGTTTGGTGCGACCCGATAAAGGCAATGTATTTTTGGACGACCGCGATATTAGTGCGCTCCCAATGCACCGCAGAGCAAGGCTCGGTCTCGGATATCTTCCGCAAGAGGCTTCAATTTTTCGCAAACTGTCGGTTGAAAATAATATAATGGCAATTTTGGAAACTTTAAAAATGAACAGAGCGCAGCGAAAAGAACGGTTGGAGCAACTTTTGGAAGAGTTCAAAATTACGCATATACGAAAAACGGCGGCACACAGTTGTTCTGGCGGCGAAAGGCGCAGACTCGAAATTGCCCGTGCCCTTGCGAGCGAACCGAGTTTTCTTTTGCTCGATGAACCCTTTGCGGGTATTGATCCGATTGCTGTAGATGACATTCAACAAATCATAAGTACGCTTCGCGATAAAGGAATAGGAATTCTTATCACAGACCACAATGTTCGCGAAACCTTGTCTATCACAGACCGTGCATATATTATGTATAAAAGCCAGGTTCTCACCGAAGGCACTTCGCAATTCCTCGCAAAAGATGAAGAGGCAAAACGAATTTATCTCGGCGAATCATTTACTTTGGGTTAAGCATTTTAATCTTCCGTAATCGGGACTTCAATGCTTTTATAACCGGCAGATAGCCGCACCGTTTGCACTTTATTGTCACTTGTGTAATTCTCAACTACCAAATCTTTGTTCGGAAATTTTGCATTCAGCGAGTCGCGCAAAACTGCGGCGTTGTAATAAAATTCACGGTCGCCTATGTCTTTGCTCGTGCGATAATATACCGCATCTTCCCGAATTTCAACACGGGAATCATTACCGAAGGCTTTCGCCAAACTCGCTAAAATCATCTGCGATTTAACCGCTTGGTCATAAGATTTTTTTGCAATTTTCGCCGATGCTGTATCGCCTTCCTTTTCCAAATTAGCGGTGAGTTTTTTCCAAGCATCAACATCGTACGGGTTTTTATTGAGCGTTTGTTTTAGTCCGGGAGTGCTTGCCTTTGCGTATTTTTCAGGCGGAGCGGTGTTTTTTGCAGGGGCTGGAGTTGCGACGGGGGCTTTTTGTGCAGTTGTTGATTCTACCTTTTGTTTCTGTTTTGTTTTATCTGTGTCTTGAAAATAAAAAGTTAAGGCGGCAAATAATATTAGCACCCCGAAAATTGAGAGCCAAATTGCCCATCCAGAATTCTTTTTTTCTAATTTTTTTTGCACAACGGGAGCGATATAAATTTCTTCTCTGTTTGCACTTTTGGGTATGGCATCAGTGTCTTCAATTTGGCACATTGCACCTAATTTTTCCAAAGTATCCTTTATTTTTTCCGCTTGCCTCCTCTGCTCCACGCTGAACACTTCAAGCGGCGGCGCCTTTAACCCCCTTGAAACTTCGTCCGCCGTTAATCCCGGAACCTTTAGTAGGAATTTTACCAACGCCTGCATATCTCGTTGTGCCGTGATTTCGGTGATTAAAAGTTTATACACATGTAGAATGTAGTAATTTCCCTCGCAAAGTGTGCCCGCTCACGCTTTCAATTATGCAGTCTATATACATTCCCTCGCGAAATTTTTCGCCTTCATTGCCGCTATTTGGGATTATCACCTTCTTAAAACTGCCCGTTTTGCCAATCCATTCTCCCGCACTCCTGCGCGACGGTCTTTCTAAAAGAATTGTCTCTTTGCGACCTATCATCATTTTTGCACGAGACAAAGTGATGCTGTTTTGCAAATCTATAGCGCATTGCAACCGCTGCCATTTTTCCTTTGCATTTATGGTTTCCGCCTCCAAAGCAGAGGGAGTGCCTTTGCGCGGACTATATGCAAATAAAAAGGCGTTGTCAAACTGAGCCTCACGCAGAAGAGAAAGCGTTTCTTCAAATTCCGCCTCTGTTTCACCCGGATAGCCGCATATTAAATCCGTGGTGATTCCGTAAAACAGATTTGCCATTCGCAACGCCTCAACTATGCTCAAAAATTCCTCACGGGTGTATTGCCGTTTCATTTTTTTTAATATTGAGTTTGAACCGCTTTGTGCGGGTAAGTGTATATGCGGGGCTATTTTTTGCTCATTTAGTAAAATATTTAAAAGTTCGCCTGTATAGTGTTTCGGGTGCGGACTCATAAAACGAATTCGCTCTATACCTTTCACTTCGGCAACTTTTTTTAACAAGTCGGCAAATGACAATTCTTTATGCCTGTAACCATTAACAGTTTGTCCCAAAAGAATTATTTCGCTGATTCCGTTTTGAACCGCATTTTCAATTTCACGCAGAATTAAATTCGGATCGCGATATTCCTCGCGCCCGCGAACAAACGGCACAATGCAATATGAACAACGCATATTACAACCGCTTTGAATTGCAATGGGAGCGGAATAAGAATTTGAAAGTTTTGCAAAAGCATCAACGGGGTTTTTAAGGGGGCGGTTGGTGAGCAAAGTCAAATCAGCCCCCTTAGGCAGGGGAGCAGGGGGAACGCCCCCGCTAATGATTTCGGGTAATTTTTCGTATTCGTCTGGCGGGAGAACAAAATCGACAAAAGGTAATTCTTTGAGCAGAGTTGCACCGCGATTTTTTGCCATACATCCGAGAATGCCGATTTTCAAGTGTTTATTTTTTAACTTTAAGGGTCTTAATTCCCGCATTCTCGCAATCGCACTTTCTTCGGCTTTTTCACGCACCGAGCAGGTATTTATGAGAATTATATCGGCATCGGCAACATTGAGAACAGGCTGCACACCGCATAACTCCAACACCGATGATACTCGTGCCGAATCGTATTCGTTCATTTGGCAGCCGTAAGAGATGACTACGAAATTCACTTCTTTCCCATTCCCGCCTGCACCGCCGTGAGTGCAATTGTATATATAATATCATCGACCAATGCACCGCGAGATAAATCATTAACAGGTTTGGCAAGACCCTGCAACATAGGACCGATGCTAACCGTGTCCGCACTCCGCTGAACCGCTTTGTAAGTCGTATTTCCCGTGTTCAAATCGGGGAATACAAAAACAGTTGCGTGCCCTGCAATTTTGCTGTTCGGGGCTTTGGTTCTCGCAACCGATTCCATAACCGCCGCATCGTATTGCAGAGGTCCGTCAATTTCAATATCGGGTCGCAGTGCGCGAACCTTTTCCGTAGCCTCTTTCACCTTATTCACATCCGCACCCTTGCCGCTCTCACCCGTGCTGTAACTCAACATTGCAACTCTCGGAACTATACCGAAATTGCAAGCGGTATCCGCACACTGAATCGCTATTTGTGCGAGTTCATCGGCAGTAGGGTCGGGATTAACCGCACAGTCTCCATAAACTAAAACCTGCGTAGGCAGGCACATAAAAAACACAGAACTGATAAGCGAAGTTCCGGGTTTAGTTTTGATAATCGTCAGGGCGGGTCGCACCGTATCGGCAGTAGAATGAACTGCACCGCTAACCAAACCGTCGGCATCGCCCTGTTTCACCATCATAGTCCCCACCCAAACGCTGTCCTTTAACAGTTTAACCGCCTGCTCCTCAGTCATACCCTTATTTTTGCGGAGTTCAACTAAGGCAGAAACATACTTTGCCGAAATCGTTTCGGGGTCAATAATTTCAAGTTCGGGAGGCAGCAGAATACTCAACTTTGCAACGGTTTTTTCGACATCTTCCCGTTTTGCAAGCAGAATGGGTTTGGCGACTTTTCTCTGCAAGCACATAATCGCCGCACGCACAGTGCGATGTTCCGCGCCCTCTGGAAAAACTATTTTGGCATTGAATTTTTGCGCCTTGTGAATGAGAAAATTTCTGAATTCGGCAGGACTCATCCTGTGCTCACGGGCGCTTTTGAGCGTATTTTCCCAAGAACTTTCTTCCATTCCGCAGGCAACCGCCTCTTTGGTAATATTCTGCGAAATATTGATAAATGCAAGAACAGGCAAGTCGCTTTTCTCGAACTCCGTCCTAAAATATTCCTTCTCCTCTTCCGGCACGCCGAGAATTATATTCCCCACCAAAAATGCCTTTGCTGTTTTATGAAAATGCTCTTCAACCCGAATCTCGTCAATCACCATCTCCGCCGACTTTCCCGTTGCATTTGCCACCAAAATTACATCGGCATCGAGCGCGCTTGTGAGAAGTCTGTGAAGTTCCTTTTTGTAAAAAATCGACGGGTCGGAAATTCCCTCTATCAACACCACATCGTTATCTTCAATATCCTGTTGCATACTCTCGACAATTCGTTCCATTATCAACTGCTCGCAGCCGGAGATAAGTGCGGTGCGAACCTCATTTAGCGGAATGCCAAACTCACCGAAAGGGATAAATTTAGTCGTTTTAATATTTTGTTTTCGCAATGTGTCCAAAATCCCGTCGGCAATATTTCCAAGCGGAATGCCATTACCCGTCGGCAGCAGAATATAGGCGTGTTTCATAGGAGAGCAAGGTAGAAAAAAATTGACAGCAATAAATAACGGAAACCTCTAAAAACTCTCTTTGCAACACAATTCCACAGATTTGAGTTTTTAGAGACGACAGCGATCCTGCGAGCATTCGCCGCAGGATGACATTATCACCATAAAAACGCAATTCGCCCATGTCGCTTGGTAACCTCTACCAACCTCTTATGAGGTTAATAGTGGTTACTAACATAACCAAACAATATCCGCTTTTTCTACGCTGTCTAATCGCTTTGCTTGGTATGGGGCGTTCGGCACACACCGCGCTCGCTTGTTAATGGAAAACTCGGCAGTGCAGAGGCAACCTATGCTACCAGCAGCCCCTTCAAATAAAAGCCTTCGGGAAAAGATGCCAAAACTGGGTGATCCGTGGCTTGGCTAAATCGTTCTAAAATTTGAACGGGACGATTTGCATCGAGAGCGGAATCGGCTACTATCTTTTGAAAAAGTTCTGCGGAAATGTGCCCGCTGCAACTGAATGTGGCGAGTGTTCCGTTTTCGGACAGGAGTTTTATAGCGAGTAAGTTAATGTCTTTATAGCCCCTTGCGGCTTTTTCTATTTGACTTGCACTCTCGGCAAATTTTGGAGGATCTAAAATTATCATATCGAAGGATTCGCCTCTGTCGCGGCATTTGCGCAGATATGTAAAAACATCTTGCTCAATGTATTCACATTTTACCCCGTTTAATTCCGCATTTTTCTTCGCTAATTCAAGAGACGGTGCAGACACATCAACTTGCGTTACGCTTTTTGCACCGCCAATTCCCGCAAACAAACCAAAACCGCCCGTGTAGCAAAAACAATTCAAAACCTTCTTGTCTTTTGCCAACTCGCCAATTCTTTTTCTCGCGTTTCTTTGGTCTAAATAATAACCTGTTTTATGTCCGTTCCACAAATCGACAAAAATTTTAACGCCGTTTTCTTCTATCATTAGGTGGTCATTTGGCACATTACCCAATAATACTTCTTTTCTCTGTTCCAAGCCCTCTTTAATGCGAACATCGCTATCGGAGCGTTCTATTATTCCCCTGCACGCAGGAAAAATTTCCTTTAACGCACTCACCAAATCATCACGAAAAAATTCCCACCCTGCCGAAAGCAATTGAACGCTTAAATAACCGGCATAGTAATCAACCACACAGCCCGGCAAAAAATCATTTTCTGCATTTACCAAACGGAAGGCATTTTTTTCATCGGGAACAAAACCTGTTAAAATTCGTTTTTCCAAACATCGCTTTAACTTATAAGGTAAAAATTCTTTACTCGGTTTTTCGCGTTCCTCAAAACTCCACACTCGCGCTCTTATCTGCGAATTTGGAGAGTATGCCGCCCAAGCCAAAAAATTTCCCCTGCTGTCTAAAACTTTAACCGTTTCGCCAAGTGCAGGTTCGCCTTTCACTTCTGCAATTGCCCCGCTGAATATCCAAGGATGTTTTCTTAAAAGAGATTTTTCCCTTCCGACTGATAAGGAAACCTCTAAAAACCCATTCACCCCTGACCTTCGCACTTATTTAACACCAATTCAAAACTCTTTTTGTCCCAAGAGGCACTTTCAAAATCGTGTGCAAAACCCAAACAACCAAAGGGGCAACTATCAACGCAAAGCCCGCACTGCGTGCAAGTGTCATAACGGTAGAGATATTTGCCGAGCACCTTTTTTCCCGCCATATTTTTGGTGGAGAGAACATTTATAGATGCGTTTGGGCAAGCCTTTTCGCAAATTCCGCAAGAAGTGCAGTTGTGAAAACCCTGCTCGTTATGGATTAACTCCACTCGTCCGCGAAATCTCTCATGCATTTTGAGGGTCGCTTTATTTTCGGGATACTGTTCCGTGACAATTCTCTTGGGGTTGAAAAAATATTTTAAGGTAACTCCCATACCTTTTAACAAACTCACGGGACCGGTTAAAACGGCATTTACATATTCGCAAAATTTCATAACACCCACCCCAATGCCGAAAATAACGCCCCGCCGCCGAGCAAAATTAAATTTAAGGGCAACAAAAACTTCCACTCAAACGCCATAAGTTGATCCACGCGCGGGCGCAGCCAAGTCCAGCGGAACATCATAAACATCCAAATTAAGAAGTAAATTTTTGCGAACATCCACACCAAATCGGGAATTTTTGTGAGAACATTGTCTATCGCCTCAATGCCGATTAACGGTGCACTCCACCCGCCCAAAAAGAAAATCGCACCGAGTGCGGATGCTCCTATAATGTTTATGTATTCGGTTAAATAGAACATCGCAAATGCAGTGCCCGTATATTCCGTGTGATACCCCGCAGTAAGTTCCTGTTCCGCCTCGGCAATGTCAAAAGGTGCGCGATTCAGTTCCGCTGTGCTCGCACACATAAAAACGGCAAAACCCACAAGTCCAAGCACGGGCATTTTAATAATCCACCAGTCTAAAATTGTTCCGCTCTGCGATGCCACAATTTCATTCAGCGATGCACTTCCTGAAATTAACACAACAAACAGCATAATTAACGCAAGAGAAATCTCATAACTTATCATTTGTGCCCCGCTCCTGAGGGCACTCAACAGCGAATATTTATTGTTAGACGACCACCCGCCGAGCAACACGGCAAACAATCCCAAGCCGTTAATTGCAATTATCGCGGGAACTGCAAAATCCAAATTTATCACCTGCCAATTTGCCCCGAAAGGAATTAACGCAAGCACAAAAAACGGAGCGGTCAGCGAAATCATCGGAGCGAGATAATAAATTATCACATCAACGCCCTTTGGCGAATACACTTCCTTAAAGAGCAATTTTGTCACATCGGCAACAGTTTGAATAACCCCGTGCCATCCGAGCCGCATAGGTCCCAAACGGCATTGAACATGCGCACAAACCTTTCTCTCCATATAAATTAAAATAGGAGCAGAACCTATACCGACGGCTAACACCGCTATAATCGCCAAAATAACATTCACCGCAAGCGCAAGTTCCGGCAGCGGAGAATACTCCCGAACAAAATCGCCCACAAAATTAGAAATACCAAAGGTCATAGGGGGAAGGTAGAAAATGCACTCGGCAGTGCAGGGTGGGGTATAGGGTGTGGCGTGTAGGGTGTGGGGAATAGAGTGTAAAGTTGAAAGTTATTATTCTCTACTCTCTACTCTCTATTCTCTACTCTTTACTCTTTACTCTCTACTCTCTATTCTCTACTCTTTACTCTTTACTCTCTACTCTCTACTCTTTACTCTTTACTCTCTACTCTTTACTCTTTGTCAAGGACTTCTGCTTCTGAACTTCTTTCCAAATTCTTCTTTTAAGGCGGCGTTATCGCGAACGCCGAAGGAATCGTCATACCAAGCGTGGTAGGTAAAGGAAATTCCCCGTTCTTTCAAAATCGAAAGCATATCGGCAACCCAATTCAAACCGCCCCTGTCGTTTTCAAATGTGAATTTTATAACCCCGAACTCACCCATAAAAATCGGTAAGTTTTTTTCGGTCGCAATTTTTTGATACTCGTCAATTATATCTTCAAGAAATTTCCTGTCCCGAACTTGAGTTTTTTCCGCAAAAGAAAAATCGAGCCTAATTCTGCAAGCCGCACCGCTCGGCACACCCTCACCTTTCATTTTCCCGCCCGCCCTGTATGAATAGCCTTTTTCAAACGGAAAATACATATTTGAACTTGCATAATTCGCATCGGAAATTGTGCCCGTAATTAAAATTTGCTCACCGTCTGCACCCGCCGAGCCGCCCGCCTTATCTTCCCAAAAATACCAGTCGCCCGTCATAGGCAAATCATAAGTTGCAACTACCGAAATTTCGCCTGCCTCGTTTTTTTTCTCCACAACCAAACTATCGAACCAAACTTTTCCCACACCTGCATTTTGGCACATCAAAGTAGGTCTTCCGACATTTACGCTATCGCCGACATTCACCCATTTGCCTTCGTAATATTTCCAGTCGCTGTCACCGCTTTGAATAGTCGGGTTATTAAAAGTTGCACCCTTCCACTGCGCATTGTAAATTTGCAGAGAAGTGGAGTCGGGATATTTTCCGCCGTCGGTATTTGCAAAACCTGTCCAACTTGCATATTGATGAGTGTATTCTATCGGTTCGTAAAAGTGAAATGTTAAACCCCATTTTTTATCATTTATAAAAACAAAATTTTTCTCGGCATCGCTGCTGTAATCAAGTTCGCCGTTTTCTTTTATGAATCCGTTCACCCGTTCAACCAAAATTAACCGTTCAACATCAACCGTGCGAATTGTATCTGCAAGTCGTTGCGCTAATTTTTGCCAAACGGATTTATCGCCGACAATCACAGGTTCATTTACCAAATCATAAGCGGCTACAGTTGTATCGCTTGCATATCTCTTTGCAATTTCATACCAAAGTGCGGTTAGTCTGTTTTGATTTTCCACATTTGTCCATAACTCACCGCCATCTCCGTTCGACTGAAATCCGCCCTGCGGAAAATGCATATTCAAAATCAACTTTATGTTTTTGCCTCGTGCCCATTCCAAATTTCTCTCCAAAAAATCCCAACCCTCTTGTTTATATTGGGTAATCTCCTCATTATCATTTTCAAAAAATTTATAACTGAGATAAAAGCGAACCGCATTTAATCCGAGACTTTTCATTTCTGCATAATCGCTTTCCGTTTGAAGGTCTTCGGATTCCGCCAAATACCAAACTCCGTTTCCCAAAGACATTCCCCGCAACAGAGCATTTTTTCCGTCCCAGAATTTGGGTTGGTCATCTTGCCCGTTTGAGGACGAACACGACAAAATGAAGATGAGAAAAATTCCTGCTGCCGCAAATCTAAAATTAGACATATTCAACCTCCGTTTTTTACCGGTAATAACACGCTCATTCCCGGTCTTAAATTTTCAATCTGTGATGTCGGGCGTGCTCTCACCTCAAATGTTTTTAAGTCAAAACCACCGGTTTCTTTACTGCTCCGCCAAACGGCAAAATCTCCGAGTGGTGCAATGTGGTAAATTTCCAAATCGGCACTCAATTTCAAGGCGGGAATCCAAACTCGAATCAGAGTTCCCTTTGAAAAATCACCCAATAAATCTTCGCGAATGTTAAAAATTGCCCACTGCTTGGAACGGTCTATCACGGAAAACACAGGCATTCCCGAACCGACCAACTCGCCCTGCTCCGCATTTTTAGATGCTATTTCTCCGTTAATCGGCGAACGCAACACCGTCTCTTTGATATAAGAATTTATTTCCGCTTGTGCTCCTTTTGCCTGCAAAACCAACGCCGCCGCCGCTTGCTTATCCTCTTCGCGAGCACCGGAGAGAGCCATTTCGTATTGCTGTTTTGCGGCATCTGCCGAACCTTGCGAAGTTGTCATTGCGGTAAATGCCTCATCTCTTTTTTGCAAAGGTAAAACTCCGCCATCGTATAATTCCTGCACTCTTTTATATGTAGATTTTGATAAATCCGCCGATTCCTGTGCCCGCAAATATAATGAATGCAATGCTGAAATTTCCTCTTTTCTCGCACCTGCTTTTGCTTTTGCACTTTGCGATTCCGCCGCTTTTAACGCACCCTGAACCTGTTCTTTTTTTGCCTCAATTTCGGGACTGCTCAAAACTGCTAATTCCTGTTCCGCAAAAACCGAGTCGCCAACCTCAACGCTTACCGATTGCAATCTGCCGGGAACTTTTGACGACACCCAAACGCGATGCGCCTCAAATGTGCCTTGAAGATAATTCTGTTTTTCGCCTCCGCAAGATACAAGCGACCCGCAAATTATCACCGCGCAAATTGCCAGAATAAAAAATAATCTCATCACCAATTTCTCCCGATTTCTTCGGCATTACCGCACAAATCCTGCAATTCGGCAAACGCCTTATAGGTTTCAAAATAAGTTGCCATTTTCGCTAACTGAACGCGTGAAAGTGCAAATCGTGCATCTATAACATCTAAGCCTGTTGCCATTCCCGCACTAAAAGCGAGTTCCTGTGCATTAAAAGCAGTCCGTGCCAAATTCTCTGTTTTTTCTAAAGTTTCGAGTTTCTCATTTGCCGCAGACCACTCACGCAAATATTTTTCCACACCTAATTTTATATCTCTTGCCGCCGCCTCACCCATATAATTCAATGCCCGCACCTGTGCTTTTGCCGCAGATCTCTTGCCGAGTGTTGTTGTTCTGCTGAACAAATTCCATTCCGCTTTCACGCCAAATGCCCAATCCGGTTGCAACACCGTTAAATCACGGGTATATAATTCCTTCATTCCAAAAAGTGCAACTGCGGGAAACCATTCACCGCTCGCCGCCGATACTCCGTTTTTCGCCCGCGATTCCTCGCTTGCAATTTGCTTTAAGTTCGGATTCCCCTCAAGTGCGGCACCTGCAATTGTCGCAAGTGAAGGCGGTTCTATTTTTTTCCACTCTGCAATTATTGTAAAATTGGTATCTGCGTTTATGGAATTTGCAAGTGCAAGGCGGGCAATTTCCGCATTCCGTTTTGCATCTTGTAAATTCATCTGTGCCTCAGCCAAAGCCACCTCTGCACGCAACCGTTCCGTATTGGCTATTTGCCCCGCATCTTGCAATTTTTTAGCATTTTCAAAGTGCGTATTTATGCTCGCCAAATTTTCCTCTTGAACTTTTTTATTTGCCTCAACCAACATCAGTGAAAAATATCTCAATGCTGTTTCCTTTGCAAGTCCGCCAACCACCGCATTCCGTTTTGCCTCCGCAACAGTTTCTTCACCGCTTGCCGCTTTATATTGCGACCACAAGCGACCTCCCGTAAAAATTGCCCATTGTGCCTGCACCGCCGCATTCCAAAAATTATCATTCTGAACTTTTTTTGAGAAACTCGGCAATCTCTGTTCCAAAACAGCAGCAGGTAATGTCCCGACTCCGTTTGGAGGTGCTGAATGCAAATATATCATTGCATCGCGAATACCGTTAAGGTCAATTTCCAAATCATCGTTAATTTTAGTCCAGCCGCCGGTCAGCGAAATTGAGGGAAACATTTTTCCCAATTGCTCTCGCTTGTGTCCTTTTGCAATTTCAATACCTTCACTTGCAAGCAACGATTTTTCATTTTTTTCTACCGCAAGTGAAATCGCTTTTTCCAAAGACAACAACTGCTGTGCACCTATAACTGCAAATGCACATAAAAAAATGAATGAAAGTTTAGAGAACATTATTTAAGGTAATATACAAATTATTTTTAACATTGAATTTCAAGGAACGCAAAATTGCCTCAATGGTTGCAAAGGATTTTTGCTTTGAAGTCTTCACCCAACCGTCTATTAAAATGGTCTCACCGCTCGATACAATTCTCACAAAATTTCCGTTTTTCAGCGAAGTTTTGAGAATTTTTATTTCGGAGCGAAATTTCAAGTCTAATTTAAGAGATTTAATCGGTAAATTTCCGAGAACGGTATAAATTCTTTCGGGTATTGATTTGTCGCAGTAAAACCCCGTGATAAAAATTTCTTGCGGGGCGAACTGTATTTTGCAATTGTATATATGTATTTCATTTTTAATTAACAATTTATAAAGTTCCAAGTTGTTTTTAGTAATTATTATTTTAGTAGGCTCTGAAGAACTCGTTAAGAGGTCGTCAGAGATTACTTTATTCTCATCGGTTGATTCTTGTATATCTAAGAGCAGAATAGAAGATCTTATATGAGGAACTGAATTTATAATTGTTTCCAAATTGCAAGCCGCTTTTAAGTTCGGAACTTTTCCTTGAACCGACAGAATTTGTGAAATAGTGTTTATTTCCAAATCCTCAAAAAAAGGCAAATTCTCACAACGCCATTTTGCATTTTTTTCTATTGCCTCATTACTTAAAAAATTTTCTTCCGTATTTTCTATCGTTAAAATTTCATTGCCGAATTTTGCAATTATGTTGTTTTTTTCACCAAAGGATAAACCGACTATTTTACCTTCGCATTTTTGTTCCGTGTGATATGCGTTCTCTCCGATTTTGGCATTTGCAATATTTTGCGGAATAATGCGGTAAAAAATGGAAGTTAACTTATCATCGTTAAACGACTGCGGCGGTATAGTTTGATTTTCTAAACTCAAAAACGATAAGGAGTAAGAAGTATTTCCTTTATTATTAAAAATATTTTCAACCCTGCCAATTCCGTATTCACTGTGCCAAACGCGATCACCTGTTTCCAAATTGCTTAAACCCCAGATTTTGCATAAACTGTTTTTTGCATAGTCTTGTTCTTGCAATTCGGCAAATTCATCGGTAGTGTATATTGTGAAATTTTCGCATTTGTCGCATTTGCAGTATAAAGGTTTTGCAGGCAGAATTTTATTCAAATCGTGTTTGTCATATTCAACTTGTGAAAAAATTTTGAACTTTTGAACAGCACGACACCTTTCACAATATATATCGCAATCAAAAAAATATATAGGAAAGTATTGGGCTAACACAAACCTTGCCCTATTCTTTTTAAGCACTCCTCTTTTCCCAGAATTTCCAAAATTTCCCAAAGACCCGGTCCCGCACCTACGCCGCTTACCACAAGGCGGGTTGCCTGTGCAACATCACCGAGTTTTATATCTCCCGTGCATACGGTCATAAACGCAGTTTCTATGTTTTTTATATCAAAATTTTCTATGGGAATTTTTCCGAGTTCGTGTTCAACTTTACCCAATAATTCGGGACTCTCGGTTTTCCAATATTTTGCTTTTGCTTTTTCGTCCTCTATTTTTTGCGGTGCAATAAAAAAATACTTTGACATTTCCTTTAATTCGGAAATGTAATTTTCGTTAAAAAATTTCAAACGGGGTTTTAATAAAGATGCTATGCTCAAACATTTTTTCTGTGAGTTTTCTCCCCATAATTTTTCTAATTCTTCCGCAAAATAACTATCGGGTAAAAGTCGTATTTGCTGCCCGTTCATCCACTCTAATTTTTTCTCGTCAAACGCTACCGCCTTCGGGTGAATCCTGTCGAGTGTAAAGGAATTTATCATTTCATCGAGAGACATAACCTCGCGGTCGCCGCCCGGATTCCAACCGAGCAGAGAGAGGAAATTTACGAGTGCGTGCGGAAGATAGCCGAGTTCGCGGAAATCACCGACAGATGCCGCTCCTTTGCGTTTTGAAAGTTTGCCTCCGCCCTGTGCGAGAATCACGGGAAGATGGCAGAAAACTGGGGTTTCCCAACCGAATGCCGCATATAATAAAATATGTTTGGGAGTGCTGCTTATCCACTCATCGCCGCGCAAAACATGACTTGTTCGCATATAATGGTCATCTACAACGCTCGCCAAATGATAGGTCGGAAATTTATCCCGTTTTAACAAAACCAAATCATCGAGATCTTTATTTGGAGTTTCAATTTCACCGCGCAAATAGTCGCTGAATTTAGTTGTTCCTTCTATCGGAGATTTGAATCGAATGACAAATTTTTCGCCTGAGGCAATTTTTGCCTGCACCTCTTCGGAGGCGAGTTCTCGGCAGTGGCGGTCGTAACCGTGTTCTAAAGTTTGCAATCTCTCTTCGGTGCAAAAGCAGTGATAGGCGTGCCCTTTGTCTATGAGTTCCTGTGCCGCGTTTCCGTAAATTTCCAAACGGTCGCTCTGAAAGTAAGGTCCGAAATTTCCGCCGACTTCGGGACCCTCGTCCCAATTTAAGCCGAGCCATTTCAAATCTCGTAAGAGGTCTTTTAACGCCGCTTCGTTATATCTTTTGCGGTCGGTATCTTCAATTCGCAGGTAGAATGTTCCGCCCATTGCCTTGGCGAATAGGTAATTGTAAATTGCAGTGCGTGCTCCGCCTATGTGCAGATAACCTGTGGGGCTTGGTGCAAAACGAACTCGAACTTCTTTTGTTTGGGACATTGAGGGAAGGTAGAAAAAAGTTGAAAGTGAAAAGTGTAAAGTGTAAAGTTGTGGAGAACTCGGCAGTGCAAAGAGGGAGAAGGGGGTGTAAAGTTGAAAGTGGAGAGTTATTATTCTTCATTCTCTACTCTCTACATTCACCCCACCGCTCTTTGCAATACAAAATACCATATTGTGGAAGTGGCAAAACCAAACATTATTCCAAGCCCCACTACAAGCGAGCAATATCGCGGGTTGAGATTGTATTGACTAACCAAAAGACTCGCCGTGATATGCGGAGACATTCCCGCCTCAAAGACGCTGATTTTTGCCAAGTTGCCGCCGGCGTGCATAGCAAGTGTGAGTGCTAAAACCAAACAGGGTGCTAAAAGCAGTTTGTAAAAAAGCCCCGCGGAGAGCAAGTGCCACTCTTGCTTTACTTCACCGAATTTAAGTTGCAAACCTATTGAAAATAATGCCATTGGCGACATTGTGGCAATTAATTTATCGAGCAACGGATTTGCTATTGAAATATCCATAAACTGCGGTAAAATTAAGGCGCACAAACAGCCGATGAACGGAGGAAACCGAAATATTTTCTTCACGACAAGAATATGCAGAGGCGTTGCGTTTGCCGTTCCCGCATGTTTGGCGGAAGCCCGCAAAACGACTATCACCCCGATTGTTGCAAAAAGAAGAAAGGTGACTTGATCAAAAATAATAGCGTGATGAATTTCGGATTCTCCGTAAAAAGCCGCAGTCATAGGAAGTCCGAGAAAAGCGGTATTCCCCAGCCCGCAGGTTACAAGCAACGCCGTGTGCGAGGCAACGGATAATCGTTTTTTTCGGTCGTAAAGTTGAACGAACAACCACGCTCCTATCCATACCGTTAAGGCTCCCGCAATCGGCAAAAGCAGTTTTACGCTCCATTCAATTTCAGGGATAAATCGAAGTGAAAACGCAGGCAGGGCAAGATACAGCACCCACGCATTTATCGCTTTGTGCGAACCTGCAGGAAGTATTTTTGCACGCGACATAGCCATTCCAATTGCCACGCATAAAATAATCAGTATAAAATTTGTCATAATTTCAGTCTCCGCATTCTCTGCATTCACGCCGAACAAACATCTTTCTCAACCACTTGGCAAATCTGTAACTTTGCAACACCGCCTTATTTCGATAACTGTCAGGCAGCATCCAAAAAAAATCTTTCACTTTTGGAACTTCACTTGCAAGTCTCTGTATGGCTTGTTCGCCATATAAAACCGAACCATCGGAAAGTTCCAAACGAAAATCTTTACTCGTCTTCGCCTCTTTAATATCTAATTCAACAAGTTCCACCGCACCATCTAAATTTTTACGCAATAAGCCCGCAAATGACCTGCAAACAGGACACAGCGGATCATAAAAAAGACGAGGAATCATTAAAATTCTCCGTAATGGCAGACAAAATGATGAGTAGGTAGAGTTTGCCGTTCATTGCAAAAATGTAGAAAAAATTTAAGCCGTAATTTCAATCAAATTTCCTTCGGGGTCTAACACAACGCTCTCGTAATATCCGTCGCCGGTTGTGCGGGGTTCGCTTTCAATTGTGTAATTATCCGTGCGCAATTGTTCAGTGAGTTCGTTCACCGCAGTTTTGCTCCCAACGGAAATTGAAATATGAGCGAGACCTTTTGAAAAGCCTCTTTTTTGTGCGGTATCTTCAACATTGGGTTTTTGCATAAGTTCAATGCGAGTATTGCCTTCCTCGAACGAGAGAAAATAAGAACTGTAATTTTTATTTGGGTTATAATATTTTGCATTGCTCACGGCATTAAAATAAGTGATATAAAACTGCCTCATCACTTCAAGGTCATTTACCCAAATTGCTATGTGTTCAATTTTCATAATAAAATATTTCCAAACAAAACTTTCATTATAGCAAGCGTATCTGATTTGTGCTTACTAGACAGCATTCCAAAAATACGAAACAATTCTAATGCTAATTCTCCTTCGTCTTTTGTAATATGCCATTTCGCACATTCTTTTATGGTAGTTGCTCTCCCAAACTTAGGTTCTGAGTAGTCTAATAATGATAATGGAATACAAACATAAAGCATAGGTTGAACGCCAACCGCTCGTTGCTTTTCTCGATTGATTACTTCTGCGTAAATATCATATTTCCCGAATTTATGGACTATCAACTGATAAGATACTTTCATCTCATAAAAATCCACGCCATTGATATTTGTCTCAAGCGGATTTGTGCGAGAAATACGCATAGAATCAATAACATCTAAAAGTTTTGTTTCTGCAACTGCTTTTATTTCATCATAAACTCTCCTTATATCTTTTATTGCAATCAATTTATTTTCAAAAGCATAATACAGAATTTCTGATAATTCGTATGGATACTTTGTTTCGCCCTTATAGTTTTCAAACAAAAAGTGCTTTTTATTCAGAGTTGTGAGTTTTGCATTTTCAGAATTAGCAAGCGTATCATAGCCAATTTGCCATTCAATGTAATTGCTTTGAGAAAGCTGAGTTGATCTGCTCGCCACGGGAATACCATAGTCGGCAAAAGAATTTCTCTTCTTTACACGAACTTTACCCGATGGTTGTGCCATCGGTAGTTTTACATAAAATTCTTTTGCTGTGTGAATGACTTGTGCGTTTTCCATTTTTATCCTTTGTATGAAACAACCCTGTTAATGTAATTTCTAACTTTTTGCATTGAATTTTCGCTTGGTAATTTTGAGTCGGAAAATATATCTTTATGGTTATATTTTGAAATTGCCATAACATCGTCTTTTATTTCATAAAATGTTGAATGAATAAAAGGAATATCCATATTACCGAGATAATAGGGAACATCGGCAAATTGTTTGAATGTGTCAATGTAGCAATAGTATGCGAGTTTGGCAGGATTTACATCTACGGCATTGCTTACCCGTTCTTTTATAAAAGTTCGACTTCGTTTAAGAGCGTTAATATCTCGCAGTGTGTAAAATAAAATCTCTTGTGAATAACGATTCTTATTAGGATATTTTTCAACAAAATCAGATAGATAATCTCTATTTATCGGTTTAAAAGAATCTCCTTCTACAGTCTTAAAATCGGTTCGCAAAACATCTTGATATTCCATTCCGAAAAACGGAGTTCGTTTATACAAAGCCACAATAATCGGAAAGCCCGTCATTTTAGAAGTATTTTCAAATTCTTGACTATTAAAGATAATATGCTCTATCATCGTATAATTTTTGAAAAAGTTCGCACCTGCGGAAAAATTTGCACCCTTGATTAAGTAGGATAGCGGATGAAGAACTGCAACAAAATCTGCCTCTAATTTATTATACGCAAGTAATGAAGATATGCCCAGATCGCGAGTTTGAATATCAGAATCCATAGAAATTTTATCGGTTTTAAGTTCGTTACGAATTTGAGAAGTTGTGTCGTTATAAGGCGGATTTCCAACAATGCAAAGCGTTTCATCTGGAGAAATACTGTATGCTTTTCGAGAAACATTTTGGAGGATATTCAAATTATATCTTTCAATAAAAGGGAAATTGCTCGCCGCGGTTTGCACGGCAATTTTATCTATATCGTTACCGATAAAACGATTTTTTTGAAATTCTTTAGACAATGCAAAAAATGCTCCATAACCGCAAGACGGATCCATAATTGTAACTTTTTCACCAACGCAATGCTTAACAAGCCAAGACATTACAAGGTTAACATATTTTGGAGGTGTATAAAAACTTCCCTGATTAACCTTGCTCGTAAAGGTTAAATGGCTTGCCGTATTTTTTATCTGTGGCATAGAACTAAATTTAGAAAAATAGTTCACTGCGTGAGGCATATTTATGATTTATTTTACACCTCTTCCGCCGTTGCAGTCTCCGCCGTTGGAGTTTCACCTGAATCCGAAGGAGGTGCTGTTTCGCCTTCAACAAAATTTTCTACATCCGAATCTTCTTCATCCTCAAGAAGACTGTCGTATTCTTCAGGATCGTCATTTTGCATTGCCATAAGTTTAGCCTTTAGGAATAACTTGGGGTCAAATTCCAATAAAAAATCCTCGTCTCTTTTGGGAACAATATTGCCGTGCATAATTCGCCTTGCAATTTCGAGAGCCTTCAACAAATCCTCGTTATCATCTGCTTTTGGTTCCCTTGGTGCATTAACATCGGCGGGCTTTTTTGAAGATTTAAGTAAGATTTTCGCCCCTTCGGAAAGCATTAGACTCACAGCGGAATTTTTGATTTTGATTCCTGTAGAAGGTTTTTGCATCCAATTTTTTTTCTGCATTTTGGTAATGTAATTGGATATTGAATTTACACCTAAAACATTTGTGAGTTTCATATTATACCTCCTCCTATCGGTTATCGGCAGAATAGAGGAAATCTTTAATTTTTTCTCTACCTTTTTATTCGGCGGGCGAAGAGGTATTTGGCGAGCCAAGAGGGTTCGTCTAAGTTGGAGTATTTGATTCCTGCAGAAGTTGTTGCATTGGCAAATGTATTTTTGCCCATATAAATGCCCACATGGGTAACAGAATCCGCATCTCCAAAAAAGACCAAGTCGCCGGCTAACAGAGCGTGTTTAGGAATTTTTATGCCGATTTTACTTTGAAGAATTGAGACTCTTGGAAGTTCTATGCCGTATATGCGAAAAATTCGGCGGGTGAATGCGGAACAGTCCATTCCTTCGCGGGTGTCACCGCCCCAGAGATAAGGAATGCCGAGATAAGTTTCTATTGTATCTGCGAGTTCTTGGGGGTAGAACAGCGGAGTTGAGAGGGTTTGCCATTCGTTTTTTCCTTGAATATAATCGGTTGCCGCAGTTTTTTTGAGGGGTGCTTTTAGAGGTGCGGCACAAGAGAGGAGCAAGACAAGCGACAGCGAGATGACCGAAAATTTTTTCATACCCGTTAGACGAATGAAATGGAAAATTTTCACAAAAAAAATTACAAGTGCAATTCCCCTCCCCCATCTCCCATATTTGCACCTCCGAGTTCTCAACTTTCAACTTTTCACTTTACACTTTTCACTTTACACTTTCAACTCTTGCACCGCCGAGTGCAAACTTTCTACCTTCCCCGCTAATATGAAAAAAATACTCACCTGCTTGACTATTTTGCTTTTTGCGGCAATCGGGTTGATTGCAGGGAGTGCGTATTATATTTATTCGCAATGGGGAAAGCCGTCTGCACTTGCAAAGCCTGTGCTTTTGGAAATTCCCAAGGGTTACGGTGCGGCACAAATCGGGACTTTGTTGCAGAGAAACGGGATAGTCGGGAGTGCAAGATCGTTTAAGTGGTGGTGTCGTTTTCATAACGAAAAATCGGCTTTTAAGGCGGGGTGGTATAATTTTGCACCTCACAAAACTTTTGAGGAAATTGCGGAGTTAATAAGTTCGGGAAAAACGGCTACCATAAGGGTTACCATTCCCGAAGGTCGTGCCACTTGGGAAATTGCGGGTTTGCTTTCTCGATCGCCTTTAAATTTGGACAGTGCAAAGTTAGATTCCCTTATGCATTCGCGCGAGTTTGCGAGTTTGCTCGGCGTTGAGCAAAGGAATTTAGAAGGGTATTTGCTGCCGAACACTTATGATTTTCCAATCGGGACAACGGATTCCGGTGCGGTGAAAATTTTGGTGCGGGCAAATTTGAAACTGCGTGATGAATTGCAGGCGCAAAACAGCCCGATTTGGAAGGAACTTGGGAATTGGCATCGCATTTTAACGCTTGCAAGCGTAGTGGAAGAGGAGACGGGACTTCCCGATGAGCGACCTCATATTGCGGGAGTTTTCTTAAATCGCCTCAGGCTCGGAATGCCTTTGGGTGCAGACCCGACGGTGCGATTCATTTTTCGTAATTTGACGGGTCCAATTTACAAGAGCCAACTCAACAGCGACAGCCCCTATAACACGAGAAAATTCGCAGGTTTAATGCCGGGTGCAATTTCTAATCCGGGAGCACTTGCCATTGAGGCGGTGCTTTTTCCTCTGCAAACCGATGACTTATATTTTGTGGCAAAGGACAACGGCAGTCGTGAGCATTTTTTCAGTAAAACACTTAGCGACCACAATTCCTACAAAGATGTGGCGAAAAGGAACAGAGGGGATTTGTAAAAATAAAAATGCCGTTAGTATCCTGTAATTCCGTTTCATTTTCCTACAACGGGAAAAACATTCTAAACAATCTTTCGTTTGAAGTTAAGCGAAGTGATTTTTGCGGGATTATTGGCAAAAACGGTTCGGGAAAAAGTACTCTCCTGCAGGGTATTTTGGGGTTGAAAAAAGTATCGGACGGAAAAATTGAAGTCGATTCGGATGCAAAAAAACATGGTTTCGGATATTTGGCGCAGAATTACCCGCATCGCAAATATTTTCCCGCTACAGTGCTTGAAGTTGTGATGTCGGGATTACTTTCCAAAAAAGGAGTGTTTTCATTTTTTAATTCAAAAGATAAAAATTATGCGTTGGAAAAAATGAGTTCGCTTGGAATTGAGCATTTGCAAAATCGCAAGTTTGGAGAGTTGTCGGGCGGAGAGGCACAAAAAACGCTTTTGGTTCGTGCACTGTGCGTGAGCGAAAAATATTTATTTTTAGATGAACCGTCTTCGGGACTTGATGAAAAATCACAAGAGGAATTGAATAATATAATTGCAGGGTTGCATAAAAACGGAGCGACAATTATTATGGTTTCACATAACATTGAATATATAAAGACAAATGCAAATAATATTGTGAAATTAAAATGATGGACTTAAAATTATGAGATTGAAATGACAAATCCGCTCGCTTACGATTTTTTTCTTCGTGCTTTGATTGGCGGAGTGAGCGTTTCTCTATGTGCGGGGTTGCTCGGCGTGTCGCTTGTTTTGCGAAGGCAGGCGATGTTGGGCGACGGACTTTCGCACGCAGGTTTTGGTGCGCTTGCACTTGCTGCGGTTTTTAATGCAACTCCGTTTTATGTGGCTTTGCCGCTTGTGAGCATTGCCGCTTTTGCACTTTTGAAAATGAGCGAACGCGGGAAAATACCGAGTGATTCCGCGCTTGCTATGTTATCTACTTGTTCGCTTGCCGCAGGCGTAATTTTACTTTCGCTTTCCGATAAAAAAAATGTAGATTTGAACAACTATCTTTTTGGAAGTATTCTCGCACTTAACAAAGGTGATACTATAAGTTCCGTTATTTTTTCTGCGGTTGTGATTATTGTGTTTATTTTTATTTACAATAAAATTTTTGCATTCGCTTTTGATGAGAATTTTGCACGGGTGAGCGGAATAAAAATAGGACTTTACAACGGTATTCTCGCACTGTTGATTTCCGTTGCCATAGTGTTCGGTATGCGTATTATGGGTGCATTGCTGATTTCAAGTGAGTTGATTTTACCAACGCTCTCCGCACTTCGCCTTTTTAAGAGTTTTAAGAGCGTAACTGTTTTTGCGGCGATTTTTGCGGTGCTCGGTTTTGTGATTGGGTTGTTTGTTTCGTTTGTGATTGGCGTGCCGAGCGGGGCGTGTATTGTGCTCGTGAATTTTTTGATTTTTCTCGGATGTTTTTTTGGAGGAAAGAGGGGGTAGTTCTTCGGAGATTACTATCTTCAACTCTATAAACTTGCATATTGGTCTATGGTAAATCTAAACTATCCACTTTACTCTTTTCACTTTTTCTACCTTCCCCAATATGTCAGTAGAATCAATTGCAGAAACGCTTTTAGAAAAGTTAAAGGACATCGCTAACACGGAAACGGTGGTTGGCGAGCCTATACGGTCGGGTGAATCAACCGTAATACCCGTGAGCCGTCTTTCGGTGGGTATGGGTATGGGCGGGCACACGGGCAAGGGCGATACGGCATCCAGCGGTGGAGGCTTGCGAATTGATCCTATTGCGTTTCTTGTGCTCAAAGGCAACGATGTTCGCGTTTTGCCGATTGGCAAGGAAAATTCCGCGCTGGCAAAAATTGCAGACCTTACGCCCGATGTGATAAATTTTTTGCTTAAAAAAGTAAAAGAAAAAAAGAAATCCGATTCTGCCGAGCAAAATCAGAGCGATGAAAAAGAACTCGAACAATAAACTCGGAACAATACAACAGAATTAAAACAACAGGAGAATCAAAATGAAACCTCTCAGACTTTCAAATTCAGACCGCAAAATTGCAGGCGTGTGTGCCGCATTCGCCAATTCCTTTGGGCTTGATGCTACAATAGTCCGCATTATATGGGCTTGTTGTGTTATAATCGGCGGCTTTGGTCTTTTGGCATACTTGGTATGCTGGCTCGTTATTCCGAGGGAATAGATGGGATTGTCATTATCGGACTTGACCCGATACACCAAGCCGTCAGGCGACTGGGCAGACTAACTTATTTATCACATTTGGGTAATGAGCAAGCAAATAGACTTCCTCGCCGAGCAAACCCGCCTTTCCAAACTGAGCAATCTATGAGACCCGTTAGAGCGTACACTATGGCATTCATACGAAAAAACAAAAAGGCAAGGTTGTAACCCTCACCAAGTATCAGAAAGACATCCTAAAACTGCTGGAGGTGTGTAGTGTATAAAATAAGGCGAAAAGTTGGGTACTATAGTAATCTTCGAAGAACTCCCCCAAAACTTTACCTCATAAAACAAGGAGTTCTTAGGAGACGACGGCAACCACTTAAATTTGCATAAAAACACGGTTGCCCATGTCGCTTAGTAGGCTCTGACGACCTCTTAACGAGTTCTTCAAAGCCTACTATAATTTATAGGCTTATAGCACAAGTGTTGAAAACGCAAGTGGTGGTTTCTGCTGTTTTTTCATGACTTACTCACTTGTTTGGTAGTGATGTTTTGGTTGGTCTGAACAAGTTTTGCTTTAATCTCTTCTACAGACAGTCCGCTGTTGAGCAACTGTAAAAAATTTTGCAGAGCATTGGCTTCACCCTCTGCATGACCCTCTGCGTGACCCTCTGCATGACCCTCTGCATGACCCTCTGCGTGACCCTCTGCGTGACCTTCTGCGTGACCTTTGACCTTGGCAGCATCCTCTATGCTCCAAATATCTCGCTGTGCTTTTAGGCGGTTCTCGTATCTTTCTCGGTTTATCGCATCTGCACTAATCACTTTTAGCGAGTTCAATGCATTGCTTATTTCAGGGTAATTTGCTGCCACTGCCATAAAGTCCTCCTCAGTTTCTGAACTTATAAATTTTAGCCAACCCAATAGTTTATCATCAGTTTCTAACGCAATCTTGGTTAAATCCAAAATATTTATCTCTTGCAAGTCGTTGAAAGGAAAATGCTCATCAACTTCTAAGGTTCTGAACCGTGTGTGGCATTTTTTAGACTCCGTAATGAGCGGATAATTGGTAATAATGATTGAGATGGCGGGTTTTATGTCTATGTACTTGCCGGATTCGCCTATTTGCCCGGTTATCATCGCCGCATTGTAATAAGTGATGCGGTGCCGCATTTCAGGAACGCTCCGAACCTGCATTTCTATGTCTAAAACCTTTCCGTTCGCAAGTTTTGCCTTGACATCTAAAACGCCAAGTTTATCCTCTAAGTATTCCTGTTTCAGATGCGTATCTGTCAAAAAGACTTCTGCCAATTCGCCCGTGCCCAAATGTAGAACTGCCGATAAGAATTTTTTAAGGTCGTCAATGTTTCGCTCATCACCAAACAGCATTTTGAACACAATATCCACCTTTGGCGGCAACAGCGAAATAGGCATTGTGCCAGGGGTTAAGGTGGTTTTTGTGGTCATGTTTTTCTCCAACAGAAGAAACTCCTACTCTAAATATAGAAAGTTTTTCAAACTTGTGTAAATGCCTTCCCCCGCTTTTTGAAAAGAGAATTACCCCTGTTAGCCCTGAGGGCAATAGAAACGGGGGGAGGCAAGTGACTCACTAATAAGGTGAGCCACAGCGAGGGGGGACTTTGTTAATCAGGGCGTGCGGGGGAAATCCGCAGGCGATTTAAACCTTAAACCTTGCAACCGTATTCTTCAACTCGCCTGCAATTTTGCTCAAATCGCCTGAATAAAAAAAGCCCCCTTAGCATTACGGCATTTTTAACAATGCCGTAAATGCCTTCCCCCGCATTTCTCGCCCTCAGGGGCGCGGGGGAAATCCGCAGGCGATTTAAACCTTAAACCTTGCAACAGTATTCTTCAACTCGCCTGCAATTTTACTCAAATCGCCTGCGGATTGTTGAACTTGACCTGCACCCTGTGCACTCTCTTTTGCAACGCCGCTCATACTCACAACATTCTGCGAAACATTGGTTGCACCTCTTGCCGCCTCGCCTGCATTGCGGGAAACATCATTTGCACCCTTTGCAACTTCGCCAATTGCACTTGCAACGCGCTTTGCACCTGTATTTGCCTGTGCAACATTGCTTGCGATTTCATTACTTGCAACGGTCTGTTGTGAAACATGACCTGCAATTGCCTCTACCGACTGATTTATTTTCACAATAATATCGCTAACATCGTGGATAACATCGACCGCTTTTCCGGTTTCGGCTTGAATGCCGTTAATTCTGCGGGCAATGTCGTCTGCACTGATTGCACTCTGATTTGCAAGGTCTTTAATTTCACCTGCAACAACGGCAAAACCCTTACCTGCCTCACCTGCACTTGCCGCCTCAATGGTCGCATTCAATGCGAGAAGATTGGTTTTATCTGCAATTTTCTTAATTACATCGGTAACCTGACCGATTTCCTTTGCCGCAGTTCCCAATTTGCTCATCACATTTGTGGCATCGCTTGACTTGTTGGTTGCATCTCCCGCAACTTTTTTAGCCTCACCAGCATTTGCAGAAATTTGCGAAATACTTGCACTCATCTCTTCAATTGCGGCGGCTATTGTGTTCATATTGGTGCTCATCTGCTCTGCCGCACCCGCTACTTCGTTCGCATTAACGCTTGCCTCTTCCGCGCCCGATGCCATTGCATTTATATTAACTGCCATTTGCTCGGTGGTGCTTGCAACCGTGTTGCTCTGCGCAACGGTTTCCTCTGCACCGCTTGCCAACTGCCGAGAGACAGCAGAAAGTTCCTCACTTGCACCAGCGAGAGTCTCTGAGTTAGTCCGCAGGTTTTTCATTATCCCTTGCAAATTTTCAAAGAATTTATCAACCGTATTCGCCATAAAGCCGAGTTCATCTTTTTGGTTGAGATCGGCACGGGCGGTTATATCACCTTTTTCACCGCGTTCAATAACACCGACAACCTTCTTTAGCGGTGTGGTTATGGCGACGGTCATGTATATGCCTATTAAAACTGACACAATAACCAGTACTATTAAAAGAATAACTGCGAGAGTTGCAACTTTATCCGAAAGCGCCGTATTCTCATCGGATAGTTCTTTTGCCAAAGAAATTTTAATTTCCGCAAATTCTTCATTGTCTTTGACAATTTCAGTTAGTATCTTGGAAAGTTCAGGAAGAATTTTACGATAAGCGAGGACATTTGCGTGATCATCCTCTACATGCGTTTTTACTTCCTGCGCCAACTTATTGATTCCTTCGTTATATTTTTTAGAATTTTTCAAAATATCATCTAATAATGTTAAAGATTGTGGTTTTACGGCAAGCGTTTTTTGCAGGTTGATGGTTTTCTCCAACTCTACAATGGCTTTGTCGGCACTATTTACAAGTTCTTGAACTTCCTGCTCCGTTTGCACAAGTACAACATCGCGCACCTGTGCCCGCAAACCGTTTATCAAACGAACTTGGTCGATAAGTTCGCCGAGAGGGTATGCCCCTTTTTCGTAAAGTTGAGTGTCCCTATCATCTGCGGTATATAACGCATTGATTAGGAAGAGACCGACGCCGAGCGCGGCGAGCGCGATTAAGACATAACTCGCGATGAGTTTAACGCCTACTTTTATGTTCTTCATACTGAACTCCTATGGTGGTTGGGTTGTGAAATTGAATTTAGAGCGACGGGAACGGATTTATCAAGGAAAACATCACTAAACCTGATAAAGTTCCGACCCGCCGCAAAACTGAAAGAAAAGCGGTGAACACGCCATAGCAGGAGGAATGTTCGTGATACACGTGCCACCGCCGAATCTAATTTTGAAAGTAAATTTTTTATGGAATAAAGGATTGTGGATGCATTGGATACCCGTGTCGGGGCACGAGTATGACAAGTCTCATTACTGGTTCCCGCCTGCACGGGAATGACGGAAGGGTATGCACAAGAGAGGCTACTACGCTTCGCTGAGCCGAAAAACGATAAATTATCGATTAGAGATACTAACTTCACAAACATTCCAATTGTAAATATAGTAAAAAAAAATTGAATTGACCCATTTTTTTTGTGTTTTTTTGTGTTTTTTTCATTCTTTTTTCGCTTTTTGCAGGTTTTGTGTGATATTTTAGGCAGATTATTGCATTTTTTTGGTGCGCTCGGCACACACCGCGTTCACTTGTTAAAGAACTCGGCGTTGCAAACGGGGAGGTTTCTCTCACAACTGAAATGCGTATAATAATTTTTGCGGGGTGACACAGTAGAGTGTGTTGCCGTTGATGTGGAGGGAGGCGCCGTTTCCCAAAATTGCGTGGCGTTTGGCGACTTTGCCTGATAAAACTTCTATCGCTACAATTTCTTTGTCTTGGTCTAACCAAATTTGCGAGCCGTGAATTAGAGGTTGCAAAAATGCGGAGCCTTTGCTTTTGAAAGTCCATACGGGCGATCCGCTTGGGAGTTCGTAAAGGGAAAGTGTTTGGTCTGATTTGCCCGCGAGTGCAAAGATTTTTCCTCCGTTATTTAAAAGTTCCAAAGATACTATTTGTGAATTTACAGAGAATGAACCGAGTGAGGCGAAATTTTCTTTTTCCGAATAAGCGTGGAGTTCGCCGTTGTCAAGTGCGACTACAAATACGCCGTCTTTGCTTTTGAAGAAGGAGACATTGCTTAAGTCGAGGTTATATTCGGAAGGTTTGTTAAGGGAATATATTTTCCCTTGCGAAAGAGCGAACACTCCCCCGCTACCCTGCTCCAAAAATACGGGTGCGCTCGATACTTTTCGAGACCATTCAAAACTCATAGCGCGATTTTTCGGTGCAATGTATTTTAGTGCAAAGCCATTCCACAAACCTATATATAGAGAGTCTCTGTTCCACAAAAATGAAAACGGTTTGCCCACGGAGACATCTAAAATATCGTTCTGTTTTTGCGGTTGATAGAGCGAGAATTTTAGAAGTTTATATGCGGTATAAAGCATTAGGTTTGGGAAATGTACATCGGCAACGGTGTATTTTCGGTCGCTCGGTAATTTTACATTGCTCATTGAATTTCCGTCTGCAGAGAATTTGTGCAAGTTTTGAGTTTCTTCGTCTAAAATGAAAATGCTGCCTTGGTCGCTGAAAATTTTCGGGTAGAGAATTTTTGAGGACAGCGGGACTTTGCGAACCCATTTTGCACCGATTTTTTCTGCATATTCGCCGAATATGGCATTTGATAATTTAGGCTTTCGCATTCCGTAAATAACTCGTTTTTCCAAATTATCCCACTTAAATTCCTGCAGGTTTTCGACTTTTTCGTAGATGCGGGTATTCAAAATTTCGACACTTCCGTCTGCAATAAAAAAGATGGTGCTGTCGCCGCGAATTTCAGGTTGTTCGTAAATTTCTCCGTCAATTTGGTAATTCCATAAATTGTTCAAAAGCGAATCGAAAGCGGAAATTCCGCCGTTCTTTTGATATGTGCCAACCAAGCCTACTCCAGCATTAAAAAAGTTTTCACCGTCGCTTTGCGTTTCTGCAAAAACCGCTCCAGAATTTTTTTGAAGAAGTGAAATTTTTCCGCTTATGTCTAAAACAAAAATTTTGTCGCCCTGCGTATCAATCGCCGAAACTTCGAGGGTTGGAAGCCGCCAAACCATTTCTAAACCATCTTGCAGTTTGTAGAATGAAAGCGAATTTTCGCTGTATAAAAATACACCGTCAAATGCAAAAAAAACTTTTGCGGGACCTTCATTAAACGGAATGCTCCAAGACTCGTTTCCGTTTTTTTTTGAGACTATGTGAAGGGCGTTGTCGGGGCAATTATAGACTATATGCAGGGCGATTTTCAGTTCGCCTTCGTTTATGCAGTTGGAAAAGCGAGAGTCGTTGGTTACGAGTTGTGCATCTTGGATTCCCGCCTGCACGGGAATGACTTTGCCGTAGTTAGCCCCGCGGATGTTCGGTAGATCGCTATGCACGGAGTTTGATAAGATGGGGAATTTTGATAACAGAATCTTTGGCGGAGTGCTCCATTTTCTTTCGCCGAGTGCGGCGTTGTAGGCTGTTTCGGGAGTTTGTGCGTTATCTTTTATGAATTTGTAGTGCCGTGCGGCGGTGATTGAGTCCCCGTTTTTTTCGGCGATTTTTGCCAAATATAAATGTGCGGTTAAAAGTTCAGATTTGGGAATTTCGGGATTTTCTAAAATAATTTTCGCTTTTGCGGTATCTCCTCCTATTGCCAAAATGTATGCCGCTTCCTGAATTGATGGGGTAGCCGCGCACAGAGTAGCGGCGAGGGGGAGACCTACCCCTGCCAAAATTTTAAACATCGAGTTTATAACCCATTCCTCGTATCGATAAAATTAAGCGGGGGCGGTCTGGATCGTCTTCAATTTTTTGGCGGATTCGCACTATGTAGTTGTCTATTGTGCGTGAGTTTGAGGAGGAGTCGATGAGTTGCATTAGGTCTTCGCGGGGTAAAACTTCGCCTTTGCGCTGCCAAAACAAGCGGAGGATTTGAAATTCGCGGGTGTTTAGGTCTAAGGGTTCGCCGTTTTTGCTTGCCTCGTATTTTTTGAAGTTCAGGTTTATGCCTTCAAATTCTGCGATTTCGTCTGTGCTAGCGGAGTTTTCGGCTTGCAGTGCGGCTTTGCGGAAAAATGCATTTATGCGAGCCAAGAGTTCAAGCGTTGAGAAGGGTTTTGTTACATAATCGTCTGCACCTGTGTTTAGTCCCGTGATTTTTGAAGCCTCTTCGCCTTTTGCGGTTAGCATTATGATTATAATGTTCGGGTATTTTTTTCGCAAAATTCGGCAAACTTCAAAGCCGTTTCGCTTTGGCATCATCACATCGAGCAACACTAAATTCGGCTGAAATTCGTCTGCTTTTAGCAGAGCCTCTTCACCGTCTTCCGCCACTTGAACGACATAGTCTTCCATTTCGAGGCATTCTTGCAAACCGCTGCGGATAAATTCCTCATCCTCTACTACTAAAATTTTTTGATGCATTGGGGCAAGGTAGAAAAAAATGTAAAGTTGAAAGTTAAAAGTGTAAAGTTATTATTCTCTACTCTCTTCTCTTTACTCTTTACTCTTTACTCTCTTCTCTTTACACTCTAAATTAACTACCTTCCCCCGAAATGTCGCAAATTACAACTCCTCCGTCCTCGCCATTATTCACACGCCTTTGCATTTTGTTTATAACTGCAATGCTTGTGAGCAATATTATAGCGGTAAAAATGCTGAGTATAGGCTCGCTTATTGTGCCTGCTGCGGTGCTCGTTTTTCCCATAACCTACATACTTTCGGACATTTTCAGCGAAGTATATGGCTACCGTGCCAGCCGTCTGACTGCGTGGTATGCTTTTAGTGCAAACTTGCTTATGGTGTTGCTTTTCAAACTCGCCATATTTATGCCCGGCGCACCATTTTGGAGCGAAGATGCACAAAACTCTTTTGAGGCGACACTCGGCGGAACTTGGAGGATTCTCATAGCGAGTTTGGTCGCATATATGCTCGGCGATTTTATAAATGATGTGATTTTTCAAAAAATGAAAGAACGGCAGGGTGAAAAACGATTTGGCGTTCGTGCTATGGTTTCGTCTATGGCGGGCGAGGCAATAGACAGTTTTGTGTTTATCACCATTGCATTTTGGGGCACTCCGCTATTCTCTTATATGGTGATTCCTTCGCAGTGGAGTATAAAAATTCTCTATGAGATAATTTTATTACCGATAACAATTTTAGCCGTGAAACGGATTAAGAAGGCGGAATTATTACCAAAAGTTGGGGAGCGAATCTGAGTCCTTGACCCGCCCCCCGAAAACTTATTCCGCTTTTTTAATTCCCTCTTCCAAGGCTTCCAAAATGTCGTCAATGTGCTCTATACCTATTGACAGGCGAATCAGGTCGGGAGAGAGACCGCCAGTGCGTTGTTGCTCCTC
Source organism: Fibrobacterales bacterium (assembly GCA_025997455.1). GTDB lineage: Bacteria > Fibrobacterota > Fibrobacteria > Fibrobacterales > Fibrobacteraceae > BNUP01. Next base: position 35,211 of record BNUP01000003.1, read on the forward strand.
GCTTAATTGCGAATGCGTTGTGCTTGCCGGATGAATAACCAAACTCTTTGCATCGCCCACATTAGCGAGAAGTGAGAATAACGGAAGGTTATCGATGAATTTTACCGCACCGTTGTAGCCGCTTTTCAAACCGAATGCAACCACTCCGCCAAAGCCGTTTTTGAGGTATTTGGAGGCGAGCGGGTATGCTGGATCGTTCTTTAATCCGGGATAGCGCACCCACGCAACTTTCGGGTGATTTGCTAAGTATTCCGCAACTTTCTGCGAATTTTCAACATGTCGTTCAACGCGCAAGTGCAAGGTTTCTATTCCTTGAAGAAATTGCCAAGCGTTATCCGGCGAAAGTGCCGCACCCAAATTGCGCAACGGAACAGTGCGAACTCTCAAAGCAAATGCGATAGGCAGCAACGGTTCGGGAAGGTCAATAGCCCAACGCAAGCCGTGGTAGTTGTTGTCGGGTTCGGTGAATAGCGGGTGTTTTCCGCCTTTCCAATTGAAAGTTCCTGCATCGGTGATTATTCCGCCAATTCCGTTTCCGTGTCCGCCGAGCCACTTGGTGAGCGAATTTATAACAATATCAGCACCGTGTTCTATAGCCTTGAAAAGGTAGGGCGTGGTGAAGGTGGAATCTACGATTAGCGGTAGTCCGTTCTTGTGCGCAATATCTGCGATAGCCTTAAAATCTACCACATCCAAAAGCGGGTTGCCGATTGTCTCAACATAAATGGCTTTGGTTTTTGGCGTGATTGCCTTTTCAAAATTTTCGGGTTTGCTCTGGTCTACAAACTTTACATTTATGCCAAATCCGGGCAAAATAGCATCGAACTGAGTGTATGTCCCGCCGTAGAGGTTAGATGCGCTCACAATTTCATCACCTGCATTTGCAAGTGTGATTATCGTGTAAAAAATTGCCGAAGTTCCGCTTGCGACCGCCACCGATGCCGCTCCGCCTTCAAGTGCGGTGATTCGTGCTTCTAAAATTTCGTTGGTGGGGTTTGTGAGGCGTGAATAGATGTTTCCCAACTCTTTTAAGCCGAACAGATTTGCTCCGTGTTCTGCATTTTTGAATACATAGGCGGCTGTGCGATAAACTGGCACTGCACGGGCGGTGGTTGCACTGTCTGGCTTTTCTTGCCCTGCGTGAACGGCGAGCGTTTCAAGACGGTATTTGCTGCTCATAGAGACCTCCATTGGTTCTCAGGTTCGCTTGAAATTTTATTATTCCAAGTGGTATAGTAGGAATTTAGAAAATTTTTTCGTGTTTGTCAAGTGTGGAATGTAGAAAAATGTATAATTGACAAACATTGTTAGACAAGCGAGCGGCACACATTTATAAAAGCATTTTATATTAGAGCAATCTTTGTTATTTGTGCAAAATTTTTTAATGTCCAAAGGACAGCCCAGAGGGCGAACTTTGACCCTGCGGAGCAGGAAATTGGCAAAGTGAGTAAAATTTTTTTGTGTTTGTCAAGGTGCAATGCCAATTTTTGTGGATATAAAATAAAAAAACGAGCAACTTTCGCTACCCGTTTCTTTAATTTGATAAAAATTATTTCTTCTTTGCTGCTGCTTTTTTTGTGACGGGCTTTGAAGTTGCGTCTTCTTTTAAGCCTTTGCCTGTTTTGAAGGACACGGTTTTTGACGCTTTGATTTTGATCGTTGCACCGGTGCGAATGTTGCGACCTGTGCGAGCCGGACGATCCTTTATTTTGAATGTGCCAAAACCGATGAGGCGAACCTCACCGTCTTTCTGCAAACCGGCGACGATACCGTCTAAAACGGCTTCAACAACGCGACCTGCTGCGGCTTTGCTATCAAGTTCTGCGATTTCTTGAACTTTCTCAATGAGTTCAGGTTTCTGCATAAATTACTCCCTTTGGGTGAAAATGTCTATATAAATATAGAAATATTTTTATGCGGTGGCAAGGGTGTAAGGCAAGATAGAGTGCACCACACCAAGCAAAGCGACTGGACAGCGTAGAAAAAGCGACTATTGTTTAATTATTTTATTTATTGCTGTCAAAAAAAATTGTGCAATTTCTCCCCTTCAAAACCGTCTAAGGGCTATGAGGAAAAAATTTACGCGATTTGGAGTTCGAGCCGCAATTAAGGATTTTCGAGATTTTTTCGGCGGTTTGAGCGGATACCCTGCACTTGCAGGTGCGGTTAGTGCCATTTTGATGTTGGGTGCGTTAAGGGTTCCGCAAGTGGCGTTTTTACTTGCAGTTTGGCTTTTTGCACTAAATTCTATTTTACGAAAAGTGTCGCTATTAGTATGTGCGGTGGTATTATTCTCTCATTTTTTACAAAACGGGTATTTTGAATTTGCAAAAAATCCGCCTGAAAGCGGAAAAAGTTTCGTTGAAGAAACACTGAAAAGACCAAACGGTTATGCCGTTATTATGCAAACCGATTTTGGCAAAGCACGGGCATCATTTTCGGGCAATCCGCCACTTCCGGGTGATAGCATTTTTTGGAAAGCGAAGTGGTATCCGATTGTTGAGGCGACAATTCCGGGTGCGTTTAACTCACCAAAATGGATGCAAGGCGAAGGATATAAAGCAAGCGGAGCACTTGACAGTATTTATATTTTAAGTTCAAAATTCACATTCGGAAGATTCTCTTTTTTGGTAAAAAACGCCTTTGAAAATCGCTTATCAAAATTCTATGCCGCACCAGAACGCTCGCTTTTAATGGGTCTCTTGGCAGGAGATCGCTCAGGAATATCCGAATCGTTGCAGAACGATTTTCGTAAAACCGGATTGGTTCATATTCTCAGTATTTCGGGTTTTCACACGGTTATGCTCGCAGGAATGCTCACTCTGTTTTTGCGTGCTCTTCGCCTGCCTCACAATTTTGCACGAGTTTTGTCTATTATACTTTTGTGCATATATGCGCCGATAACGGGAGGTTCTGCGGCGGTGTGGCGCGCGGTGCTTATGTTCTGCGTTATGGAAAGCGGCGGCTTATTTCAAAAAATTTCAACATCTATAAACGCACTCGGCGTTGCGTTGGTAATTATTTTAACGGTCGAACCCGAACAGGCATTTATGGCGGGCTTTGAACTTTCTGCGGCGGCAACGCTTGGAATTTTGCTGGGACAAAAAATAAAAATGCCGAGTTTCAAGGGAAAAATTGCAACTGCATTTGGCACTTATTTAATCGAGCCGAGTTTTATCACCCTTGCGGCAACCATAAGCACACTTCCGCTCCTCGTTTTTCACTTTCAAACATTTTCTCCAATATCTTGGCTTGGAAATTTGGTAGTTGTTCCGCTTGTCGCACTCGGTATGCAGGCGGGAGTTCTTTCGGTGGTTTGCATTCACCCTTTTGTGTGTCAAATATTCGCCGATTCTGCAACTTTATTACTGAGAGCAGGTGCGGGCATCACTTCTTTTTTATCGGAAAATCCATACGCCTCATCGACCATAGGACCTTGGAGTTTGGCAACGCTTTTTGCAGTTGCAATTTTTACCTGCACTCTGCCTTTTTTGAAAGAGAAATGCGGAAGGATAATTGCAATTTTATCTATACTTTTCTGCGGAATTTTATTTTTTGTAGAAGAAATTAAAAATAATTTTCTGCCGAGTTGGAACGCGGTATTTTTAGATATAGGGCAAGGCGATTTAATCGTTTTGCAAAGCCCCGACCATCGATACTATATGATAGATACGGGACCTCCCGCGAAAAAACGGAGTGTTGCCCGCGACAAAATAATTCCCTACTTGCGTTCGCAAGGTGTTTCAAAATTGGAAGCGTTGTTAATAACCCACCCGGATTTAGACCACTACGGCAATGCAAAAGATATTTTGTCAGAATTTCCCGTTAAGGAATTTTGGACTACGGAATGCGCACTGACTTTTGAGAAAGATACTTGGAATGCAGTTGTAAAAATGGCAAAATCAAAAAATATACCCATAAAAAATTTGAAAAGCGGTTTGGAATTAAAAGAGGAGTTGTTTTTATCAGGGGAAATTTGGAAATTATCAATTTTATATCCAAGCGACGAATGCTTTCAAAATCCCAATGACAATTCCGTAGCCCTAAAAGTTCAAGGTATGGGAAATACTCTTTTATTAACCGGCGACTTGGAAAAGCAAGGTGAAACCGACCTTTTGCAATTCAACATCAAAAGCGACATTCTAAAATTAGGACATCACGGCAGCAAAACATCGAGCACTCGCCAATTCTTAGAAAAAGCCAAACCAAAAATCGGCATAATTTCCGCCGCGCTAAAAAACCGCTATCACCACCCTCATCCTTCCATTTTGGAAAGATTAGACAGTTTGGGTATTTCGCACTACGACACTTATCAAATGGGAAGTATCAAAGCAGAATTCAACAAAAATGGCATCTCAATTGAAAACTACAAAGGAGAGTGGGAGAGGGTAAAGTAGATTAATTTGATGAAAAATTGATACGCATCAATAATTCTTTTGTAATTGCTCGTTTGGAATCGGTAAACATAAACGATTCAATAAATTCTTGTATTTCGGGGTTATTGAGAGAAGATTGAACTGCTTGTGCTTCTTCAAGTGTATCAAATCCTATGAAATAGCAAGTATCGTCAAGTAGTAAAACCGTTCCATTTGGTTGGACGAGCGTAAATTTTGTTTGTTTGTAAAGTCCCGAAATAGCCACTTTGTATGGTTTGAAAGAGTAATCGCCAACACCGAAAATGGAATACATCGGCTTGCCATTATATATGCTTGACTTTCTTTGCAAAAAATAATTTTTGTGGCGTTCCAAATAATCTCTTGTTTTGGGTAATTTCGCCAAAATGCTTTTGGTCTCTTGTCCAATTTTTTTCTGTGTAACAATAGTATATTTGCGTGGTGTGTCTATGTTATCAACCTGTAAATCAGAACTTTTTAATATTCCATAAACTAAATCTTCTTCCAATTCAAATTCTTCATTGAGGGCATTTTTGAAACCACCGTCAATTCTTTCCAACTCCATAACTTTGGCACAATCGTGCTTAATTCCTTGTCGCCATTCAAATGGACAAACTCCGTCGAACTGCTGATATTTTTTATATTTTTCGGTGTCGGACGCAAATTTATTATTAACCCAACCCAAAGTTACGCGAGATTTCGAACTGTAAAAATCAAATTCTTTTGCCGTCCATTCAGGCGTTGTGTTGAATTTGCACACAAATAAACTTGCATCAACTGCTGCCCCAAATTCTTTTTGTGCATTGATAATATGCTTTTCCAAGTTTGAAATCGGATAATTATTCCGTTTTTGTTCGTAAACAATATTTTTGATAACGGAATTTTTAATCAAAAAGGCAAAATTACCCTTTTCTTTTGCAAATAAATCCAACATATTTAGAGCAATATACTCTCCTATGTCAAAATTCCCTTTGCCGGTAATGGCATCAATGCCTTTTACATTCTTGAAATTGGATTTTGTCGGCAAATTCTTAGAGTTAAGTGTTGAAAGTGTTGCATTGGTAACCCATGGCGGATTGCCGATTACCAACAATTCCCGTCCGTTTATTTGTTTGTTTATTTGCTGAAAGTCAAAGTCAAAAATATTGTGATGATATAAATGAATTTCAGGCTTATTTGCGGTTTTATTTTTCAAAAAATATTCCAGCAATTCAAATTTTAATTCCCATAAATAGGTTTCTTGAATTTCAATGCCAAATACTTGCTCTAACGAATTGAATGTTTGAAGTGCCGATAAAATAAAACTGCCTTTTCCACAAGTTGGTTCAATAAGAATTTGCGGATTTATATTTTTAGAGAACAGATAATTGGTTATAGCAAGTGATAAAGTTCGGTTGGTTTGAAAATCACCATATTCGATACGAGGTTCACAAGCAACGCATTGCGCGATTCCGATTTTCTGTTTCAGTTGAGTGTAATCATTTTCTATTTCAAAAAAATCAACAATACCACACTGTGCTTTCAAAAGTTTATTTATCTCTTGAAAGTCGGCATTTTTGTTTTCTTGAAAGAATGACAAAGCCTCAAATCCAATATTTATGTTGTTAAAAATTATATTTCTACTTTGCCAAAATATTTTAGTTTAAAATCATCTATCCAATTATATTTTGAAATATCAAGCTTATTCACAACATCTTGCATATAAATTACTTTCACAATATCTTTATATTTTTCAGGAAGCAATGAAGTCAATACTTCCTCATTAAATTTTTGAAATGCAGGGTTTCTTTTGTCTATTAACATTACAAAATAACCATTTTTTTCCATAGCAAACATCAATTCCCTATAAAATTGATAATAAATAGAAAAAGGGCAAATCACAGATTGCTCAAAAACTTTGTCTAATTCATATTTTTTCATTAATTCCCAATAGTTCCTTCCTTTATGTGTCAAATAACATAAGTTCGTATCCTTTACTGGATTTTGTCCATCACATTCTGGATTATCGCCTTTAATTACAGAACAGCCGCCAAATTCTGTTTCTACATATTTTGCTTCAACAAAAATATCTTTCCCTTTTGTGTTTTTAACAACAAAATCAAAAGAAGTAGGTTGTTGCTGTTTTTCATTAAAAGTTTCTCTATCCGAAAATTCAAACAACAACTTTGATTCATTATTTATTGAAACATCTTCATATTTAAATAATTGCGATAAAAAATGATAATCATTATTTCTAACAATATCGCCTAATAAATTAAATAACATTGCTTGACTACTACAACCATTATGTATGTATTTATGCAAAGGAAATGGTTCTTTTTTACTTTTAGCTTCGTTTTTTAGTTTTTCAATAAAATCTGCAACATCCCCTACAATTATATTATTTTTCCAATTTTCATAAGTATCTAAAATATAATCATATTTTTTGTGAACGGTATATTTCTTTACCTTAAACCATTCGGCAGCAAATTTATTTTGTTCTTTTCTATAATCTGAGTATAGTTTATAATCCAAATCTGAGTATAGTTTATAATCCAACGCCATAATGCTCTCCTTTTTTTGGACAAGATTTGTTCTTAGTTAAGGTGCAAATCTTGCTTTGTTTGTTCTGTTCATAAATATAGAATTTTAATTTCAAAAAAGCAAGGGATATTTTCATAAAAGTGACTTTTTTTGTTTCACTGCTCATTTTTTTACCCTATAAGCGGCTTTGGTCTATATTTGGATTTACTTTCTTTTCGTAATAAAAATCACAAGGGACTTTGTAATCCAATGACTGATGGTACCGTTTGTTGTTGTAAAAATCGAAGTAGCCTGTTAAGCCGTCAAGCAATTCGTCTCCCGTTGAATGGGGGTGCGTATAATAGTGATTTTTTATATGATTTTTATAATTCCAGAAACATCCTCTTTCATCATTACAACTCTGCCATATTGTAATCGCCATTGCAGAGCATTTGAGATTGTCAAATATCCAATTTTTGGCGGATTTTTCAAAATCTGTGCCGCCATTTTCTTCAAAGTTGTTTCATCGGCAGGAATATTACGGTCGTTCAAATAAGCATAAATATCATCTTCGTTGGCATCATTATTTATCATTTGTTGCAAAGAAGTAGTCATCTGATAATCTCCTGTTCTGTCTTTTTCAATGAACGAACAATTTACAAAATCTAACAACGCCGTTTTATCTTTAGCATTATCGCGTTTGTCATAAACAAATACCAACAAATTGTAACCCAAGCCAAAAATTTTTTGTTGTGCATTTTTGAACGGGCAAGACGATTGCGGTTGCTTAATTGAAGTAACTTTTATATCTGTATTTATTTCAGTCGAAGGTAAATCAATTCCGCTCGCAGAATTTCCAATTTGCAAATTGTATTTTGCAAGTAAAAAGTCTTTGAACTTATGCTCAATATATGTTCCAACCGCTTTCCCATCGGTAATGCCAAATAATTCTCTATTAGGAGACTTAGACTCTTGCTTGCAAAATGATTTAGCACAAGAGATTAAGTTGTGGATTTTGAGGGTTTGTTTTTGCATATTTTCAAATGTGTGCAGGTACTACAATCAAGAAAAAAACTCCTTTATCTTATCGAAAAGTCCCTTTTCCCGGCTTTCATCTCTGCCCGCTCCCAATTCACTCAATTCCACAAAAAGTTCCTTTTCGCGGGAAGATAAATTTTCGGGTATATATGCCTGAACTTCCACAAAAATATCGCCTTTGTAATCGGAATTATAACCCGGTAATCCTTGCCCGCGAACTCTCAACTGCGTTCCGGGTTGCAAACCCGCCGAAATTTTCAACTTCACCTCGCCATACAAGGTTGGCACTCTCTGTTCTCCGCCGAGTGCGAGTTTATAAATAGGAACTGCAACTTTGCAGAAAAGATTTTGTCCGTCGCGAACAAAAAAATCATCGTTCTTTTCCTCAATATGCACTATCAAATAACCCGCTTGCCCGCCTTGCGAACTCGCATTACCTTCGCCTCTCAATTTCAAATAGTTTCCGCCGGAAACACCTGCGGGAATTTTAACTTCTATTGTATCTTCTGCTCGAACTCGCTTTTGACCAGCACAGGTGCGGCATTTATTGCTTATAATTTCACCGCTGCCGCCGCAATCGGGGCAAGTTGTGACATTTACCATTTCACCGAAAATTGAAGATACGCGCCTGCGAACCTGACCTTTTCCCGCACAAGTCGCACAGTTTTTTGTTCCCGTTCCGCCCTTACCGTTGCAATCGGAACAAACTTTGAATCGCTTTATCCTTACTTTTTTTACAGTGCCTTCCGAAATTTCCTTCAAAGTCAGAGAAACGCTTATCTGCAAGTCCTCACCCGGAGCAGGACCTCTTTGACCGCCGCGCGACCTGCCTCCAAAACCTCCGCTGAAACCTCCTCCATCCGAGAAAATATCGCCGAAGTGTGCAAAAATATCTTCAAAAGAGAATCCTCCGCCCGAAAAACCGCCTCCGCCGTTCAAACCGGGTGCATCGTGACCATATCGGTCATATTGCGCCTTTTTGTTCGCATCGGAAAGCACATCATAAGCCGCGGCGGCTTCCTTAAACTTGTTTTCCGCTTCCTTATCACCCGGATTTTTATCGGGGTGATATTTTATAGCAAGTTTTTTATATGCTCGCTTAATTTCGTCTGCGGAGGCGTTTTTATCAACGCCGAGTATTTCGTAAAAATCTCTTTTGCTAGACATATTGCTTACTTCTTATCGTCGACAACTTCAAAGTCTGCATCTACGGGACCGTCTTTGGGCTTGTCCTTGTTCTTGCAATCATCACCGCAACTGCCATCGCAATTTTCGCCGTGCTGATGTTCGCCTTCCGCACCGCCAAAACCGGCACCCGCAGCAGAACCGTCTGTTGCACCGCTTGCGCCTGCGGTTTGTGCCGCCTGCAAAATTTGCCCAATCACACTCTGAGCCTTATCGAGAGCACTCTGAATTTCTTCTTTTGAAGTCGCTTTTTCGCTCACGCTTTTCAATTCGGCAACCGCACTGTTCGCTTGTGAAACCAAATCGGCAGGCAATTTACCCTCGTTTTCTTTGAGTGTTTTTTCAACCTGATAAATAACCTGCTCGGCGTTATTCTTTGCATCTACGAGTTCACGGGCTTTTTTATCCTCCGACTCGTGTGCTTTTGCCTCATCTCTCATCTTTTTAATCTCTTCATCGCTCAAACCCGAAGATGCCTGAATTTTAATGCTCTGTTCCTTACCGGTCTCTTTGTCTTTTGCAGAAACCTGAACTATACCGTTTGCATCAATATCAAACGAAACTTCAATTTGCGGAATACCGCGCGGTTTTGGCGGAATGCCCGTTAAATCAAAGCGACCGAGAGTTCTGTTATCGCGTGCAAATTGCCGTTCGCCTTGCAGAACATGTATTGTAACCGCACTCTGATTATCGTCTGCCGTGCTAAACACCTGACTCTTGCGAATAGGTATTGTGGTGTTATTTTCTATGAGTTTAGCCATAACTCCGCCGAGCGTTTCAATGCCGAGCGAAAGCGGCGTAACATCTAACAGAACAATATCTTTCAGCGAACTGTCTCCCGCCAAAACTCCGCCCTGTATAGCCGCACCAATCGCCACAACTTCATCTGGATTAACTCCCTTGTGCGGTTCTTTACCGAACAATTTTTTGACCGCCTCCTGCACCGCAGGAATGCGAATTGAACCGCCAACCAAAATCACCTCATCAATATCGGTAACCTTCAACTTTGCATCTGCCAAAGCCTTGCGGGTAGGTTCAAGAGTTTTTTCCACCAAGAATGCCGTTAATTGATCGAACTTTGCCCGTGTGAGAGTTAAATCCAAATGTTTTGGACCGGTTGCATCTGCAGTGATAAACGGTAAATTTATATTGGTGCTCGCACTCGCCGAAAGATCTATTTTCGCTTTTTCTGCCGCATCTTTTAAGCGTTGCAGCGCCATTTTGTCTTTCTTAATATCGATTCCCGGATTGTCCTTACGGAACTCATCGTTTATGTAATCGATTATCGCTTCGTCAAAATTATCTCCGCCGAGCATAGTGTTGCCGTTGGTCGCGAGTACTTCAACCGAAGTCTCATCAATTTCCAAAATAGAAACATCAAAAGTTCCGCCGCCCAAGTCATAGACCGCAATTTTCTCATTTTTCTTGCTGTCGAGTCCGTAAGCGAGTGCCGCCGCAGTCGGTTCATTCACAATTCGCCGCACTTCAAGTCCGGCAATTTTACCGGCATCTTTTGTCGCCTGCCTCTGTGCATCATTAAAGTAAGCAGGAACGGTTATAACCGCCTCCGTAACTTCCTGACCTAAGTAATCCTCTGCGATTTTCTTCATAGTCTGCAAAACCACAGCCGAAATTTCTGGCGGAGCATATTCCTTGCCGTCAATATCAACGCGAACAACATCACTGCCTTTGCCTACCAAATGATATGGCATGTGCTTTTCGGCATCCGTGCATTCTTCCGCACGGCGACCCATAAACCTCTTTATGGAATATACCGTTTTTTCGGCATTTGTTATAGCCTGCCGTTTTGCAACATGACCGACGAGCCGCTCGCCGTTTTTGCCAAAAGCGACTATTGACGGTGTTGTGCGAAAACCTTCCGCGTTTGCGATAACAACCGGCTTTCCGCCTTCCATAACAGCAACGCAACTGTTAGTTGTTCCCAAGTCTATTCCGATGATTTTTCCCATTTCCTGTTCTCCTTATGTTAAACCGTTTTTGCCGCACCGCTCGATACAATTACCTTCGCGGTTTTCAGCAGTTTGTTTTTAATCTTGTATCCCTTTTGAAACACCTGAATAATGTTTCCTTCCGCGACTGTATCGGAAGGTTGATTTACAAGTGCCTCGTGCAAATTCGGGTCAAAAGCCTCACCGCTTGGGTCTATGGTTTCTAAACCGAACTCATTCAAAACCTTATCGAACTGTTCCTGTATCAGTTTAATTCCCTTTTCAAAAGCCGCCAAATCGCCGCCTTTATTTCCTTCTGCAAATGCACGGTCAAAATTATCTTTCACCTCAGATAACTTCGCCAAAAGTTTTCCGTTCGCGGTGCTTATCAGTTCCAATTGTTCCTTTGCCGTGCGCGTGCGGTAATTTTCAAACTCTGCAAATAGCCTTAAATATTTGTCTTGAGCAACTTTCTCTTTTTCTCCTGCCTCGTCGGGGAGTTTATCTCCATTTTTTACCTCAATCGGTTCTTCAGTTGATTTTTCGCCAACCAACTTTTCCAATTCTTCAAGCGAGGCACTCTCCGCCTCTTTCACAAGATTTTCTACTTCATCTTCCATACTGCCGATAAGGCAAAACCCGTGCCCGAACTCAAAACTCCCGTTTTTAACGAAATTTCGGCAATTTGCAGATAAACAAACGCATTGCCGTTTCATTTTGAAACGATTTTTATGCACAAAAATGCTTAATTTTGAAACGAGGGGAAAGGAGAGGGGAAACCCGGCGGTGCAAAAATGGGGTATAGGGTATAGGGTGTGGGGTGTGGGGTGTAGGGTGTAGGGGCGGCATTTATGCCGCCCTATTAGGGTATATGGGCGACCATGTGTGGTCGCCCGAAACGGGGTTTTTAAGGGGTGTCCCCTTAGGCAGGGGAGCAGGGGGAACGCCCCCGCTTTTTCTATATTCATAAACTATGGCAGACGATAAAGAACAAGAACTTCGCAAACGACTTTCGGCTTTGTTCAAAGGACAGGCATCTATGGTTGATGCTTATATATCGCAGTTCGGTGCAGAACTCAATATGAAAAACATCCAAGCCGTCAGAACGCAGTTTCCCGGTCTCGGCGACACTTCATCGATGCCCGCGGCAACAGGCGATGCAACCGAGTCTGCACCTCAAGCCCCCGAAAGGAAAAGCGGCAATGATTTATTTTTCAAATTTAACGAAAAAGCACTGACAATTCCCCCTCTGGATCCCACCCTTGAATCCCCTTTATTTCCGCGCGTTGTAGATTGTCCGGTGTGCAAAAAATGGGGCATCAACTCAGAAGAATTAAAGGCAAAAACGCTCACCACGGTGAATGATCCGTTTCTCGCACCCGTGTATAAATCTACGGGGCTTTTTCAGGAAGTCAATTATCTTTTAGCGTGTGTAACCGTCTGTGATTCGTGCCTGCTCGCAAGCCCCGACCGCAAGGATTTTGTGCTTTACAATCGCACAACAAGGCAAAATCAAGACAGTCAATTATCACCTTCCGTTATTCGCGAACTCAAAGAGAGCACCGATAAACGCAAGGTAATTTTTGAAAAAACGGGAGTGGGCGATGCACTTTTCAAACTTCCGAGAAGTTAT
>BNUP01000004.1 GCA_025997455.1 Fibrobacterales bacterium
CCGAATAAACTTTCTTTATTTTGCCGTATTCCTGCCCCGAACCAATTTGCTCCACTACCGCCTTGCTCACACCGAATAGTATCCTTTGATAAAAATCGAGTTGATCCAAGTATTGAAGTTCCACAACGACAATTTCTTTGCCTTCTATTTGCACCTTCATATCTACACGATTTATTTTGCCATATTTAACTTCACTCGCCGATTCGCTCTCTATTAAAGTCTGAACTTCTACCTTCTTTTCAAAAAGTTCCGTTAAAAATCCAGAGAGAATGTCAAAATTTGACGGGTCGCGGAGGACTGTCTTCATTGCATAGTCGAAGGATATTAAAGTGCGGGACATAATAGGGGAAGGTAGAAAAGTGGGGTGTGGGGGTGTAGCGTGTAGGGTGTGGAGAACTCGGCGTTGCAAGAGTTGAAAGTGTAAAATTCATACAGATTATCACGATTTCTTTTTAATTGGGCGGCTATACTTATATAAAGTCTAAAATATTTTTATATTTATATTACATATATCCCTACCTTGTTTCCTTGTGAGAGCATTGCACCATTCCTTGAATAGTTTCACTCGTTCTTCCATAGATTTTACCCATCTATTGTGAGTTATAGTCTTTCTCATTAACCACTTATATACACGCTCTACCGGATTCAAGTCCGGTGAATAAGGCGGTAGAAATACAAGCACCTTAACTAAGAACAAATCTTGTCCAAAAAAAGGAAAGCACTATAATAAAATATATTATGTAATATTATTTTAGATTTTATATAATAGACAATGTAGAAAAAAAATTCCTTCATTCATTTTTAGATGTCGGGTTGTCTATGAAAGAGGCGGAGAAGAAATTTTCTATATTCCCTCCTATGCAGTATAAGAACACGGTATTCACTTCTCTTTTCAACGATAAGGTTCGCCTCTTGGAGTTGTATAACGCAATTGAAGGAACAAATTACACAGATCCCAATTCAATAAACATAAACACACTGCAAGATGTCCTCATTATGGGAAAAATAAACGATGTCTCTTTCACCATAGACAATAAACTTGTTGTGCTTATAGAACACCAGTCAAGCATAAATGAGAATATGCCCTTGCGCTGCCTTCTTTATGTTGCAAGAATTTACGAGAGAATGACAAGCGGTAAGGCAATATATAGGGAAAGATTGATAAAAATTCCAACGCCTGAGTTTATAGTTCTTTACAACGGCATAGATGAATACCCTAATGAAAAAACTCTCAAATTATCGGATGCATTTGAAATACAAGGTAAGGAAACAACCCTTGAACTTGTTGTAAAAATTTTCAATATAAACAAGGGGCATAACCCTTCTATAGAGCAGAATAGTCAAACCTTAAACGGCTATTCCACTTTTATAGACAAGGTTAGGGAGTTTGAGAAAGAGGATACTTTGGAGAATGCTGTCCGAAAGGCTGTAAGTTACTGCATAGAAAACGGCATTCTTCGGGATTATTTGGAACGGAACAAATCGGAGGTTATCAATATGCTTTTCACAGAGTTCAATATGGACGATGCCTTAGCCGTTAGGGAAGAAGAGGGATTTGAGCGGGGTATAAGTCAGGGTATAAGTCAGGGTATAAGTCAGGGTATAAGTCAGGGTATAAGTCAGGGTATAAGTCAGGGCTTGCAAAAAGGACTTCAAGCACTTTTAGATGTCGGGTTGTCTATGAGCGAGGCGAAGAAAAAATTGGGTCTGTCGTAGATACACCACGCTATTCGACTCTTGCAACCTTATAATAGGAAACCTCTAAAAACTCCCTTTGTAACACAATTCCACAGATTTGAGTTTTTAGAGACGACGGCGATACTGCGAGCATTCGCCGCAGGAAGACATTATCACCATAAAAAACGCAGTTCGCCCATGTCGCTTGGTAACCTCTACCAACTATGAGGTTAATAGTGGTTACCAATATTGCTTATGAATTGGTTAGCAGTTCATAAGCACTTGTGACTTCTACTTCAACATCACTTTGTTTGTGTAGCCGAGTTCGGGGACACGAACCATATAGATGCCGGTGGGGAGGTTGCTCAAGTTCATTGACTTTGACGGAGCAATTGTTTGGCTTGCCACAACTGCGCCCTGCAAATTCACCAACTGAACACTCACAGCCTTATCGAGTTTTGAGAAGGAGAGATTGCGACCAACCATATTCATAGCGAGAGAAGAGGACAAAGTTCCCTTTCCGCTGTTGATAATCGGGCTATTATCGCACTCACCTGCCCAACCTAACTGATGAAGGGTAAATTTGGCACTTTTCCCAGTTGACTCTCCGTTTTTGAGACGAATTTTGAGTGAATAGGCAGTTTTAATTGCAGTTTCTATGGCTTGCGATTCTATGCCCGTTGCATAGGCATCTTTTCCAAAACTACCGGCTTTAGTGGCAGTTTGCGTTCCGCCTTCCCATTTTAAGTCAACATTTTTTTTGTTGCCGGTGGGCAGTGAGGCATACCAAGTATCGAATTTATAGGTAGATTCGTCCCAACCGAGTTCAAACTGCAAAGCAGAACCGGACAATGTGTAGGTTATGCAATAGCCGGGGCGGTTTGAAATGTCTTGAGCACGGTTTTCAGCATCGTCAAGTTTGTAGTTAAAACCGATACCTGCGATAGCCGGTTTAGCGGAAGACTCTGCTGCACCTGTGGCAAATTCGATATACAAACCGTCTTCATCTATTAGAGATGAGCCATCGGACTCATTAGAAATGGACACGCCTTTACCAAAATTCGTATAAGTTCCCTCTATTCTTACATCTGTCGATGCATCATTATCGGTATAGCCAAACCACCAACCGGCAGTTGAGGTGT
The DNA here is from genome assembly GCA_025997455.1 of Fibrobacterales bacterium. Lineage (GTDB taxonomy): Bacteria > Fibrobacterota > Fibrobacteria > Fibrobacterales > Fibrobacteraceae > BNUP01. Next base: position 2,820 of record BNUP01000004.1, read on the forward strand.
AGCAGGGATTACCTTCTTCGGCAGTTGGATACTGTTGCCAACATTTTATCGCATCGGGAATTTGAACCTGAAGTGAAGGAAAGTCATCGGCACTTGGTCCCCATAAAGAACCTGCGGCTGAAGCCAAGCCGAATGCACCTATTGTCAGTGCTGCGGCTTTTGAAATTGTGTTAACTGTCTGCATTTTATACCTCTCAGAAAGGGTTTTGGTGTTTCTCATAAGTAAATATAATTTATTTTACACAAAAGCGGTAGAAAAAATGACACTAAAACGACAAATTCAAAACTTTCCCCAAATATCACATAAAAATGCAAAAATCATACTAAAGCACAAGAAATTAACTCACTTGTAAATAAAATTATATATTTATAGCATGAATATTATTAAATTGGTGTTTTCCGTGCTAATAATGCCGATAGCGGCACTTGTAATAACCTCTTGCGGCGAATCTGCGGGCACAAACAACTCCTGCACCGAAAACTGCGATAACGGCAACAGCAGTTCAAGCAGCAATAACAACAGCAGCGACATAGGCTCTTATGCAGTTTTGCCCTCTAACACAAACAAATCGGCAATTCAGGCGAAATACGACACTTGGATGAACACCTACTACACCACTTACGAGCAAGATGTGGCAAGCGGTTTAATTAACAATACGCAACTTACCGCAGAAGGAGCGGAAGGCACCGCCAGAATAAAGAGTAAATACGACAAATGTTCCACCGCAGGCGAATGCACGGCAAGCGAAGGAATAGGCTATGGAATGCTCCTTGCCTCTCTTATGGAGGACTACTCCCGTTTCGATAAACTTCTCGCATACAGCAAGGTATTTCGCATAAACGGCTCCGCTCTTATGATGTGGAACATTGCCGATTTTACCAACGGCAGCGGCGGCTCTGCAACGGATGCGGATTTTGATATTCTCGCAGCACTTTTAATCGCTTATCAAAAAAGCGGGGAGCAAAAATACCTTAACGATGCTTTAGACATAGGCAACAGCATTTACGAATTTGAAATAGATGCCTCCACCAAATTGATTTTGCCTGCAATGAAAAATGAGGCAATGGGAAAAGGTCAGTTATATAACATAAGTTATTTTTCACTGCCTGCCGTTAAACTCTTAGCCAAATTCGACAAAAATCACGATTGGAACGCCGTTTTGAACGCATCTCTCAACTATATGAAAAAACATCAGGATAACGGTGCGGGTTTGTGGAGCGATTGGAGTGATGCAAATGCAGACCCGGCAGACCCCGGAAACGGCAGTAAAACGACAATCACCTATTCCAACGACGAAAAGGGCGATTCCTACTATGCATATTACAAAGAGACTCCGCGAATCCCTTGGCGTATCGCTTGGTATTACCATTGGTTCGGCGACAGCAAAGCAAAAGATATGCTGAACAAAGGTATGAGTTTTCTCAAAACAAAGGCTTCAACGCCAAATGACATTAAAGACGGTTACCGTTATTCCGATGGCTTGGCGAGTAAAATCGATGCGAGCGTTGTTCGATGGGGTTCTTTATGTGCTCTCAGTATGGGCAGTACCGATAATCTCGATTATCTCAACCAGTGCAATGAGAGAATATTGAATGCAAACATTACCACAAGCATTGGAGATTACTATCGTAATTCTTTGCAGTTAATCTACACAATGCTCCTAAACGGAAACTTTGAGATATGAGTTATAGAAAAATCCAATGCCTCTTCCTGCTCTTTGCGGTGGTGATGCTAATCGCTCCGATAAGTGCATTTGCCACTCCTATAAGCGAGCACGGAAAGTTATCCGTTGGTGCGGACGGCATAATAAAAGACAAAAACGGCAATGACTATGTTATGCGCGGAATGAGTATGTATTGGTATTGGGGCGATGATAGGTGGGGCACAAACGGAAGTTTGTATTCCCAAAGCAATGTAAACTCACTTGCAAACGATTGGAAGGTGAGCGTTGTCAGAGCCGCTCTCGGCGATAGAAATGTATCTATGGCAAAAAATATGATGGACTGGACATATAACTCTGGTGTTTATGTAATTATAGATAACCACACGCACACGGGCGAAAATGAAGTCTCCGCATCACAGAGTTTTTTTAGCGATGTATCGGCTTATGCAAAACAAAAGGGCTACACTCATGTCATTTACGAAATTTTTAACGAGCCTATAAATCAAACTTGGAACACGGTAAAAAATTTTGCAACTTCCGTTATTCCGAGTATTCGAACTAACGATGCAGACGGAATTATAATTGTTGGCACTCCGGGTTATTCATCAGACATAGCCTCGCCGAGAAGCAATCCCATAACAGGTCAAAAAAACATAATGTATACTCTGCACTTTTATGCGGGAACTTCGGGACACAGCAATTACAGAAATGCTCTTAAAGCCGCATATTGCGACAGTTTGCCGATTTTTGTGACCGAATGGGGAACTTGCGAATCAAGCGGAGACGGAACTGTTAATACGAGCAATTCAAACACTTGGCTCTCGCTTTTGGAGGCGGCAAAGGTCTCTTATGCAAATTGGTCTGTGCAGAGCGGAACAGGAAGTTGCGATGCTCTGGGCAGCAGAAACAGCGTTTCGAGCGGATTTACCGCAAGCGGAAATTATGTAAAAAATGTCATCAGCAAGTTGAATAACGGCGGAAGTTTATCAAGTGCGGGTTTGTCGGAAACCACAATAACTTGTTCCTCTAATGTAGAGCCGTCCGGACCAAATGGTCGCATTATGTTCGGTTCAAACGGAGATGCCTCAAATTACGGCTCAAAAAACGGAGCCGACAGCATAGACCTCTCGCCTTTTTGGGGTTTAAAAAATACCTCTGCAAATTTCACTGCATCTTACACTATGGTCGGCATTGAACAACCGGGGACTTATCTCATAAAATTTTATGCGGCAAGCACCGCAGACGGTGCAACCGTTTCTTGGAGCGGGAGCTGGATTTCAAGCGGAACGGCAGATATAAAAAATACGGGTTCTTTGGCTAAGGGTTCTCTTTCATACACCGATGCTCAACTTTTGACCATAAGCGAAATTCCCGAAACTCCTTTTAATATTGAGGTTAAGGCAAATTCTGCAAATTCCGTGGCATTGGTGTATATATATACAATGGTAGCCGACAGCACCGACAGTTTGGAGTTCGGCATAGGCGGCGGCGGAGAACCGTCTGCCGTTAAAAGCGGTGTTTTTGGAGGAAATTCCTCTTGGAAATTCAACTCTTTAACCCGTTCTTTCGATATTATCTCTTCAAAAGAAGGCTCAATTGAACTCTATTCTTTGAATGGTCAAAAGAAGGCGGCATATAAAATTAAAGGAACTTCTTCGGTTTCTTTGAACAATTTGCAAAGCGGAGCGTTTGTGGCATTGTGGAAAGACGGCAAAGTTCTTCACTCCAAAACAATTTTCTTAAAATGAGGTTAAGATGAAATATTATTATTCTGAAGTAGATAATATTGTTTTAACGCATTCCGATATGGAAATTTCACCGTTTGGGCGTTTTGTAAGAGTATATTTTGAAAGATCGAATAATAGCGGATTTGATTTTGCAGAAGGTTCTTTGCCCGAATGCGAATTTAATAAGAGTTATGGATTTAGTGAGGATGAAATTTTTTCACTTCAAAGATATTTGAGAAACAATTCTCCTTTAATTTGGGAATATGCCCAAAAGGGCGGCGGAGAAAGTTTGCTCAAAAAAAACAGTGGTGATTACTTAGATAATGAGGAGAAGAAAATTGCCTAAAGCATTAGCAAATTACATAGGCTTAGTTTTCTTTTTTTGGTCTAACGAATTTAGCGGAGAAAATCTTGAGCCGATGCATATACATATAAGCAGAGGCAAACAAGAAAAAAATTCCACTAAAATATGGATTAAAGCAGATGGTTCTTTAGAATTGGTGAATAATAACAGCAAATTATCCAATAGCGAATTATCTTCTGCAATGGAGTATATAAAATTGAATAAGAACGATATTATTGCAAAATGGTATAGTCATTTTGGTGATAAATAGAACTTAAAGAGTGAGGTTTTTATGAAGGCGTTGGTCTTAACATTTATTTTAGCGGTAGCGGCATTCGCGGGACCGGTTTCTCAGTTCGGCTATTTGCAGGCGTGCCAAGTCGGCGGCAAAGGGCAACTCTGCGGCTCAAAAACAGGAAATTCCACCGCTATTTTTGTAAAGGGACCTTCTCTTTATTGGAGCATCGGGAAGGGTGTAAGTTTTTACAGCGGAGATGTTGTAGATTGGTTTGTCGATAATATGCAGATTGGCGTTATCCGTGCGGCTATGGCAATTCGTTATTTGGGTGAAAATACCGGTTTGATTTCCGAAAGCGGTTCCGCAGTTCTCGGCTACTATGATGATAAAGTCAGTCAAAAGGCTATGATAAAAGAAGTTATAGATGCGGCTATTGTAAATGATATTTATGTGATTGTGGATTGGCATAGCCACAATGCACAAAATGAAACCTCTCTTGCAACAACATTTTTCACCGAAATTGCAAATGAATATAAAGATGTCCCGAACATTATTTGGGAAGTGTATAATGAGCCGGTGGGTGCAAGCAATTCCCAAATCAATACCCACGCAAACGCCATAATAACCGCGCTCCGCAATGCGGGCAACAATAATTTGGTTTTAATAGGCTCTCCCCAATGGTCGCAGAATGCGAGCGGGCAAGCCTCAAGTTGGGGGACGGCGGCAAATGCAATAACAAAGAATGTGGGTTTTGTTTTTCACTTTTATGCAGGCTCCCACTCCGATATTGGCGGATTCGGGGCAAACTCGGCCATGTCTAGCGGCTATGCGGTTTTTGGCACGGAATGGGGTGCGGTAAACGCAAACGGCGATGGAGGAGTGGCGACAGGCACCTCCGATAGTTGGACTACTTGGATGGACAATAATAAAGTCAGTAATTGTATGTGGAATGTATCCGATTTAGATGAAGGCTCCTCAATGTTTAGCGAAGGAACTTCCACAGCAGATCTTTCTACGAACAAATTAACCGCATCGGGCAAATATTTTCAAACCTATATGGGAAAAAATAAATGGACTGCACAAATTCCAACCGCTAATCCCAAGGCGGGCGATTACACGGGCACTGTCAAAGACGGAGCAAGTGTTACAATTACAGCAACTCAACTCGGCATAGACGGCACAATAAGCGAAGTAAGCACGCCGAGTGCAGGAACTGCCGAAATTGAAGGAACGGGCATAAAATACACAACTCCTGCAAGCGGTTCTCCCGCAAAGGTGCGTTTCAATTATTTTGTCACCAAAAATAGTGTAACCGTTCAAGGTCGCATAACCATTAACATAACCGACTTAAAACCGAGTCTTCCGCAGGTTGAACCTATTTCCGTGAGCAAAAAAGCGGCAACCAAATTGTCTTTGGTAAATCAGTTAAAGGCAACCGCTCCCAAGAACGATGTCTTCACCCTTCAAAGCGTTACCGTTTCGGACGAGGCAAAAGGCACAGCCGTAAAAATAGCCGCAGGTACATCCACGGGTGATACCATTTTATTCACGCCAAGTGCCGCAATGGCAACTGTGGAGAGCGAAGAGGTTGTTTTAACATACACCGTTAAAAATAATGCGGGAGTTACAAGCACCGCAACAGTAACACTGATTTTGCAAAACATTGCCCCCACACTCCCAACCGCCACCGCTTATTGCGTTGTAACTTTGGAGGCAAGCGACAATATAGCGGGCTTAGGACTGACAAAGCAATTCGCGGGCAAAGACAAAGACGGCGATTCAATATGGTTCGATAAATTCTACCTATCCCCCGATTATCCGGGTGAACTCAAGCAAGTAGCGGTAGATTCCCTCGTATATGACAGAAAGGGCAGCACCGCACAGGGAAAAGTCATAATTTTGGCGGTTGCCACAGATGGCTCTTTGCAATCGAATTTGGGCAAGGTGTGCGTAACCTTAAAAGGCAGCGGTGCAACTATTTCGGTAACTCCGCCAACGGAAATCCCCGGATATGTTCCTGTTGCCCTTCCCGCTTATGCTAAGGGTTTGAATGCCTTTGAAGTGCAAGGTCGCAGTTTGCTTTTGCATAGCGAAGGCTCGTTGGAGATATACACCTTAAAGGGCAAACGGGTCTCTTTGAGTTCTGTATTTGCAGGGTCTCAAATATCTTTGCAAAACCTGCCTTCAGGTGCATATATTGCCGTTTTGAGAAATAAGAGCGCAACTTCCCTGCAAAAATTTTATCTATATTGATAGTACGATGAAGTTAAAAACCTCCAATTTCGCACCCGCAATGTCAATATGTTTCCTTGTCATTGCAGGTATAGTTAATCTTGCATTCGCAGGTCCCGTTTCGTATTACGGCGAATTTCAAACAAAAAATTATATGTTCGTCGGCTCAAAAACGGGCAGTGCTGTTCAAGTTCGCGGCTTGAGTTTATTCTGGAGTCAGTGGGGAAATTCCTTCTACAATGCAAACGCTGTAAATCACCTTGCAAGCGATTGGAAAATAGAAGTTATCCGTGCCGCTTACGGTTCAACCGGTGCCGTTTATGACAGCGAAACCGCCGCTCAAAATCGTGCTTTCGTTAATACGATCATTCAAGCCGCCATAGACAACGATATTTATGTCATTGTAGATTGGCACTCGCACAACGCCCAAAAAGAAACCGAAAATTCAACTGCATTTTTCAGTGATATTGCGAGAACTTGGGGACAATACGACAATGTTATATTTGAATTATATAACGAACCGACCAATGTTGAATGGAGCGGAATAAAGAGTTATGCGGAAACGGTTATAGATACAATTCGAAAGTACAGCGATAATTTAATTTTGGTAGGCACGCCGAACTACGACCAGTATATAGGCGATGTGATAGGAAACGCCATAGATAAAGAAAATATCGGCTATGTTTTACATTTTTATGCGGCAAGCCACCCCTTAGATTCCTATAAAAATGCAATTTTATCGGTTCTCGGTGCAAATCTTCCGCTTTTTGTAACCGAATACGGCACAACCAATGCAGACGGCGGCTGTTCACCCGTAATCACCGAAAGTTGCACTCAAGACCACTACACTTCTCACAGCGAAAACAGTTCCAACAATTGGCATTTCTTTTTGGACAGCAAAAAAATCTCCTCCGTTGCGTGGAGTGTTTTTGACAAATATGAAGGTTCGGCATTTTTTGGAACTTCGCCCGATGAATCTTTTGACCAGAGTAACCCCGCAAATTGGGCAGATACAAACCAAATGACTTTGAGCGGCAAATATATTTTCAAAAAATTAAATGTTTATGCGGAAAGCGCCGTTTGGCGAAATCCGAGTTCGATTTTGAACAATTCCGCCCTTAATGCAGACTTAACAGGCAGTTATGAAACATATTCTTTGCAGGGCAAAAAAGGCAAAACGGGTGCGGGAGTGTATATTTTGAAGTATAAAAACGGAAAAAAATTGCTAAGGGCTGTTCCAAACCCTTAAAAAAATATATATTATGGTTACCGCTCGGAGATATTTATGTGTTTTTCTAAAATAAGCGTTGTTCTTTTACTCGGCTTTGCAAGCGTTTTTGCCTCATTTGGCGACTATCGCTCTCGCGATTCGGAACGATTTTCCGCAAAAACAGTTAAACCTTTCCACACCGACCAAGATGTGGTCGCCATAATAATGCGTGAAGGTATTCCCCGCGGCGGCGGCTACACCTATCAATATCCGCGTGAAAATCCGGAACCTTTTATGACCGACAAATACGCCGTTCAAGGCGATTTATCTATGGAAATAGAACTTATTGCAAGCGACTATTCGGGTGTTGCCATTGCCATAGCAGGCAGCGTTGATTTGCTCCCGTATATGGAAGAAGGCGTTTTGGAACTCTCCATAAAAGGAGATAAAGGCGGTGAGGTTTGCCAATATGTGGTTTTGGATGACGGTGTAAAAACCTCCGACGATTCGGGCGAATCTCTGCAACTCAAAATCGGTTCAAAAAGTTTCGGCGACATCACAACGGAATGGCAGAGGGTCAGCGTTCCGCTAAAATTATTCGGCAATAACGGAGTTTATTGGGACGGCAAAAATCAAAGGGAAATTATGCTCCCGTTCAATTGGGACAGGTTCAAGGGTTTTCGTATTGAAGTTCGCAAAGACGAAAATAAAGAATTTAAGGTGTGGATAGATGATATTGTAATTAAAAAAGTTGGCGAGGAATACAAGGGACCCGAAGGTTATCCGTTCCGTAATGTTCTGTGAGGATTAAATGAAAAAATTTTTATTGTGTTTGGCAATTTTAACTCCCTTTGCTTTTGCGGAAACTCAAAATGCAACGGATACACAAAGCAGAATTGAAGAGCGATTAGACTCGCTCGGCGAATACGCAAATTCCACCGTCATAGGCAAAGACGATTCTCCTGTGGCGGTTTCTGGCGATTTCACAATTCGGTTAAAGCATTTTGATTTTTACGAACCGTCGCTTATGAACAGTGCCGAAAAGATGAGAACTCAAATAGGTTCCGCCTTAAACGCCTCTATTGTGGTTTCGCCCGCATCTTTTTTAACCTTGTTCTCAAACCTCTATTTGCCCTTTGATTTTTCTGGTTTTTTCGTAAATGAACAGGCTTTTAAGCCAAACGGCGAAAATATGGGAAACATCGGTGAGCGAGTTTTGGGATTTCACCCCGCAACCGATTTTTATGGTGTTGCAATAAGCGAAAATATGTTGGTCGGCTTGGATATGCGTTCCGGCAGTTTTGGGGCGGAACTCCTTTTGGGCGGTGTTATTTGGACGAGTCAAAGCCCGCTCACAATGTGGGAGAGGGAAACTAATCCCCGTTTTGCCTCACAATATGAACTTTATGAAGAAGAAAAGGTGGTGGGAACTTATTACAAAGAAAAAACTTTTAAGCCGGTTAAAGAAGGCGGCAGAGCGTTTTGGTCAAACCGTTCTTTTGGCGGATTGTTGCTGAAATTTCACACCTTGCCCTTTAACTTAAAAGCACAATTCCTTTTGTCTCAACCTACTTCGGTAGATATTGGAGTTCGCGACGGATTGCGGCTCGATTCAAGAGACGGCGGAGAACAGGAGTTAATAGGCACTTACGATTACCGCGGAACGGTTCTCGGAGCGAGATTTGCAAAAGAAAAAATTGATTTCGGTTCTGCAAGTTTAACAGCGGGAGTGAATTATTTGGGAACAATGTTTGACCGCGCTCAAATTTATGAGGATGGTTTTCGCAAAAATTTTTGGAATGCCTCCGATTCCTCTATAAAATTCAACAATAACCACATAGTGGATTTAGATATAAAAGGCAACATTAACCCGAAAAACTTTCTTTCTCTTGATTTAGCATTTTCTTGGGACGATACAACAGTTATTCGCCCTGCCAACCCAGACGGTAATTGTCCCATTACAACTGTAGCTTGTTTTAACGCAAAGGAGTATGACTCTTCTCCTTCTTCCCCCTCGCTTGGAGTTTATATAAAAGCACAGGATAAGCATTGGGAACCCATAACTTTGGAACTCATTTACTTACCCAAAGATTTTTATTCGCCCTATTCAATGTCTAACCCCGACAGATTTTCGGCTTGGCGGCAAGATGAGTTTTATGTGGGTGCGGGAACTTTCCGTTATGGTCCAAATATGATGGGTGCAAATTTGAAAATTGAACCGGAATTTAACAGAGGAAGATTCGATTTTCAATACGGCATTCACAAACAGGTTCAAAAAGGCGAAGATATTGTAAATTTCAAATATGATTTGGTGGGCAGACCGCTTTGGGAGAGTTCCTACTCTTGGACAAGACACAAACCCTATTTCCCTCTCGATTCGGGTAATGCATCGAATGCATATCGCTATGTTTCAAGAGTTGCCGGTTCTCCTCAACCCGCTCCGTTCTTAAAAACAAGCGACCAGACCGGCGGTTTGCGTAGCGGTTACGGCGAAACTTGGGATGCTTTTGTTCCTTATGAGACAGCACAAGATGCTTTCTATTGTGCTCAATATAATTTTTACAGTGCAAAAGACAATTCTTCTCCCTGCAATATGCCCACTCATGTGAAATGGAACTCCACCGTGACACTCGATATGGGTTATGACATAGGGCATTGGTTTGGAACAAACAAAAATGTGATGCTAACCGCATACACCGCTTTGAGCGGAGTTTCAACTTCCTTCACTCCGGTTGCATACACCGATAAATACGATGATGGAATGCTTATGTGGAATTGGTTAGTTCAATCGGAACCTGCAATTGCAATTACCCCAAAACTGCACGGACTTTTAATTTTGGGCTTTGAAATTTTCAGAGCGGAGAATGCTTATGTGAATTTAAGCGGAAGTTTGAGCGGAACATCCTCTTACAACGCACTCTATCCCGACCCTAAACCTGGTGATGGAATATATGTATATCAGTATGCACCCATAAATATTCTGCACACAATGATAGGCTTTGGTGTGGATTGGGATTTTGCCTCACGGGCGGGTTTGCATTTCCGCTACAAATGGCTCACCGCAAAAGACGAAACAGTACCCGATAACGATTGGAAAGCGCATTATATTCAAGCCGAAACAAAGGTTTGGTTTTAGGAGAGCGATTATATGAAAAAATTATGTTTATCTTGCCTGATACTTTTCTCTGTGTCTTTTGCGACAGAGGCATATCAAAATCAAAGAGCCTTAGACAGCACTGCCGAGAGTTTAACCGCAAAAAAGGGAATTGAAATAGGCGGAACGGTGCGCGGGGTTTCTTACAACTCCTATATATCTTCATCGCAAGAGAAATCCTCTCCGAACGGAAGATTTGTAAATCAAATGCCAGACCACGAAATTGCGGAATTTGTTCAGTTAGACTTAAACTTTGCATTTCGTCCTTGGGACAACATAACCGCTAATATGAAACTTCGATTGGGTGCAGGTTCTCAAGAATTTTTTGCACCCGCCGCCACAACCATAAATGCACCTTGGTTAAATGTAGAGGGAAGAACGAGCGATTGGTTTTATTGGGTGGTAGGTGATTTTAGGCAGTCCTATTCACCTTTAACTCTATATATGCCGGGTGTAGATATTTTATACGAACCGACAATTTTTGCGAGGAACCGCGAAATCGCCCAAAAAGATGCTTTAATTGACGGAAACGGACGCAATTTGCAAGGCTTTAATTTGCAATTTCGCCCGAATTTCGGGGAGAGCATCGGAGAACTCCGCGTTGAGGCTTTGGGAGCGCGTTTAAGAAGAGCGGGTTATTTGGATGTGAGCGGTGCAAACGGAAACATTTTGCCGAACGAAAGAACAGACGGTTCTTCACAAGCGGCAACCTTTGATAAATTTTTGGGCGGTGGCAACATTGAACTTTTGCCGTTAAATAAAAATGTCTTAGTAGGCGGAACCATTCTCGCAATAGTTGATGATTCGCATTCGGGCAGGGTGTATAAATATTTGAGCGACGGAGACACACTTGCAAATACAAGCGATACACTTCCGCAAAAAACGATTATATTTGCGGGTCGTGCGGGAGCAGACATTGCCTCAATTATAGGCAGTGATAAACTCATTCTAAATTTAACCGGAGAATTTGCAAGTTCAAACGACAAAGCATATAATGCGTTTAACATAACAGACGAAAACGGAGATATAACAGGTTCTGACCATAACAGCGAACAGATAAGCGGAAGTGCAATTTTGGCTCAGTTAGATTTGGGTTATAACGGTGTTGTGAAAGCGGTATTGTCGAGTTCTTTTATCAAAAACGATTCCGCTTGGTTTAACAATGTCGCTCAATCGCCATCTTTCTTTGCACGCAGAATTTTGAACAGCGATAAAGACCTCGGTTGCTCCGCGAGTTCCTGCGTTGATCAATCGCAGAACTTGAGCAAATACGGGGTATATTCTCCTCTGTATTCGAGTTTTGATGCTCTATATTTTTTCACTCCCAAGCATTCGCCTATGGGCACAACACTCAGAAATCAGGCTCCGCTGGGGCAAACTCAAAGTTATAACACCGCTCCTTACACAAAAAATTCTTGGGCAACTTCAACTTATTCAAAAGCGGAACTCGCACTTATTGAGGAACTTTCCGATTTGAATTTGCAATTATCTTTACCGAACGGTTTTGCCACCTCAAATCGTCAGGGCTTTAACGAGCAGTTGAGTGTGAATTGGAAAAACTTGGCAGAGGTAAAAGCGATTTTCTCAAACTTTGAACAGTTATCGGCAGTTAACTTAACGGAAGGCGAAAATGCAAAGAAGACAAAGTTCAGCGAATACGGCGGAGGAGCAAAGGTGAATGTTCTCGGTTTGCTCGGTTTTGAGAATAATCCCCTCGAATTGAGCGGTTCATATAAACACTCGCAAAAAGAGTGCGAGAGCGGAACTTACGGTAAAACGGAATTTAAAAGCGACTTTATAAATGCAGGTCTTTATTACCGTTTCTTAAAGAGATTCGGAGTTGCTTTCGGCTACCAGAATATAGCCTCCGATTTGAACTTGGCAGGTGCAAGTGCACAAAAAGAGGCGTTGTCCAATTTGAAAATATCCGTTGTTCCCGTGTTAAAATCAAAGCAGGACTTCTGGATGGCAGGGCTTGATTACACTGTATTTACCCACGCTTGGCTCTCTATAAACTACGGTATTTTAAGTGTGGAAAACACTTATGACACTCGCGGAATTGTAGATGGCGACGGCTTGGTTCAAATTGATCCCATAAATAATCTGCCGAATTATCTTGCGGTTGCAACGGCGGGGCAGAACGCCGAAAAGTTGAAACATAAATTTTCGAGAGATGTAATTGAAGCAACCATCAATGTGGAGTTTTAAGAGATGAAAAAATTAACACTATTTTTGCTCGGTTTTGCAGTTTGTGCCTTTGCAGATGATGATTCTTTGGCTGTTCAAAAATCTCTTTTGCAAAAATTAGACTCAATTCAAGAAACCGTTATAGGCTTTGCCATAGACGGAAAGGCTAAGGGCGGGGTTTTAACCTCCGTTATGTCATCAAAAGCACTTCCGCAGGAAGAATCCGTTTCCGAATATAACGCATTTACGGATTTTCTTTTGAATTTGTCGGTTAGCCCAAGTGTTGAAACTCGTGCCCGTTTTGATTTGCGTTTCCATAAAGACTGGCAAAACGCCTATCGCGAAGGCAACAATTCTCCCATTGTTCGTTGGTGGAGTTACGACGGGAATATTTTGGATAAACACCTGAAATTCAACATTGGGACAATGCGACTTTCTTATACTCCTCTAACGATTTATCTTCCCGAACCGGAATTTATCTTTGAACCTGAAATTTTTGCCGAGCAGAGAAAAGAGGCAATGGAGGAGAGGTATTTAGACGGAACTAACAGACGGCTTTTGCAGGGATTAAATGCAGAATTTAATTATCCGTTTGCTTTCTTCGATAAATTTGGTGTGCAGGGTTCGGTTCTTCGTCTCCGTAAAAATCAAAATGCGGAAGACAGAATTTTTTACGACTTTGACCCTCATCAAGACCGCTACGGTGCAGGTGTCCGTTTTGGTGTAGAGGCTTTTGGAGTGGGATTCGGCATAAACGATGTGTATGTGTTTGACCGCAAGAGCAGCACCACAAAAACATCCGCCGACAGTGCTTTATTTTACGAAAAGAATAATGTGTTAAGTTTTGAACTCGGCTTTAACAGCAAAAAAATGCTCGATTCTCCCGTGAAATTCGGGGTGGGTGCGGAGTATGCACTTTCAAATTACAGTTACGATAAGGCGGTTCGCTATACCGTTGTAGATTCTGTCCTTGCAATTAACGGAATTGGTAATTTGATTCCTTCAAATACAAGTCCCGGTTTGTTAGATGCGGGTGAGCAAGATAGCATCAACCGATATCCAACATACACTACAAAAGAATCTTACAAATACAAATACGGAAGAATTGAGAAGTTGGCAAATAAAGGAGCCTTGCTCGCCAATGCTTTTGTATCTTTTGAACAGGGTTTAATTGAGGCGAAGTTAAAGGGTCATTTTCTAAAAACGGATAAGGGCTTTGAATCTGAGTTAGCGGCGAGTCCTGCCTTTTTGCCGAGCCTTCCGATTTTGAACAGCAACGGCGAATTAAATTCCGTACTTTCTCAATTCCGCAATGCATCTCTCGAAAACCTTTACTATTCTCTCTACTACACTCTGCCTATGAACCTTTACACCATTATTCAAGGAAAAATGGGAACCCCCGATGATATTTTCTCAAACAGCAACGGTAATTTTGTAAATAATAACGGTTATTTATATAACAATTACAAATTTTCGCAATATTACCGCAACGCCTACACTCAACAGACATTCACCAGAACGGAAAGAGATTCTGTGGCAAATCGCTTAGATCCCTCCGTGAATTTGGCATTGCCCTACGGCTACGCCACGCCCGACCGCAAAGGCGGAGATGCCGATTTGTATTTCGCATTTAACGATGCTGTTAAGGTAAAAGGCGTGTTCGGTTCCTATTCCTCCGAGAACGGCGATTATACGAACTTTGGCGGCGGTTTAAGCGTTGATGTTGCACGGCTCGCCGATTTTAGCAGGGCACTTGAAATATCCGGTTCTTATGAACAGAGCAAAGAGGAAAAGGGGCAGTTTAACCCAACGGTAAATCGCATAATGGCAGGTGCAAAAGTCGGTATTTGGCGAGGATTATCTCTGCTCTGTGCTTTCCAAACCTTAGACAAGGAATTTGAAAATCCTTATTTGGGACTTGCAGAAAAAACAAGTGAAATGCTGGTTTTGGGCGGACCTCAAATTAAAATAAGCGAAAGAGCGGTGTTCAATTTGCAGGGCGGTTTGCTCTCAAATTCAATTACGGCAACAGACGGAACAAAATTGAGTATCGATAAATATTTGGCGAGCGGCATAGTTTCGGTGGAGTTTTAGGAGTGACTATGAAAAACAAATTGTGTTTGGCGAGTGCGGCATTTTTTCTATCCTGTTTTGTTCTCTCTTGTTCCGATATGGGGACGAGCGAGGCGGAAGTTGTTGAAAAGGAATTGCCCAAGGACTTTTCTCGAAGTGTTTATGCGGAGATAAACAGTGATGTTCCCAATTCTCAAATAGTATTTGAAGTTGCCAAAAAAATCGCTGAGAATTTTCCCGTTAATGGATTGTCTGATGAAGCATACAAAAAGGATTGTGCGGCATTTGTGGCAGATCCCGACTTGGCGAAAGAGGTTTATTTGAATTTTGTGGGTTGCCCAAGAAAAGGGTGGAATAAGTTTAAGGATTGTGCAGAACAGGAGTCGGTTAAACAATTTGCAGGAAATTTGAAATATACAGAGCACATTTATAACAAAAATGCAGACTCCACGAGATGTAACATTGCAGGTTGTTATGAAGGTGGGTGGGATGAGGCAATTCCCTTTGAAGAGTGCTCTGGGTGCAAAAATACATCGCTTAAAGATGAATTGACTGTAATAAGAGTACCTGATTACTTGGCTGGTAAGAACGATATTCAAATCGCCGCAATGTGCAAATTCAATCTTCCGCAAAAAACAACTCCTTCTGCAATTGAAGACAGGGCTTTTTTAAACGATTTCAAATACGATTCGCTTTTAATAGAGAGGCACTATACAATGCTCGGTCGTTATGAAGGTCGCCCCTATAAATATTGCGAGGCGGGTAAATTCGGCGAGGAACGGAGCAGAGATATGGCAATTCGCTATTCACAGTCGCAGGGAAATGTGTTCTTTGATTTTGGATTGCACCTCTTTTGTTTGAACAAAGACGACAAAAAAATATATGAGGTAAAAGAATGAAAAAATTCCTTTTTATAGTATCTCTCCTCGCGGTTGCGGCATTTGCTCAAAACAGAGTGGCAGGTTATTTTCCGCATTGGGCACAGTATTCGGGCTTTGCACCTGCCGAAGTTCGTTATAATTTTTTAACGGAAGTTCGTTACGGTTACTTAACTCCAAGCGGCTCGGAATTGCTTTTTACCGATGAAAGCGATAAGGGAAATTTCTTGGAATTGGTGAAGAATGCAAAAGCGGCAAAAGTTAAAATTGTGGTTGCTGTTGGCGGTGTTGGGGCGGAATCTTCAATGCAGGATGCGTATTCAAATGCGGGGGATTTTGTTAAAGCGGCGGTTGCGTTCAAAAAGGAATTTGGAATTGACGGTTTTGAACTTGACGGCGGAGCGGTTTCTGCGGGCGATATTTCCAAGTTGGTCAATTTGGCAAATGAATTGGTGAGTGCGGGATTAGCCGCGGGCATTGCTGTTCCGGGTGATGAAGGTTTAGCCTCATCCTTTAACGGTTTGAATGTTTCAAAGTTAGATGCGATTTCTCTGTGGTTTGCCGACCAAGCAAATGCGGGCGACAGCGAGGTTAAACCAAACTCTAACACGGCGGAAAATGAAAAGGTTTTGGCAACTTTTGCAAGCACGGGTATCCCGAAAAATAAACTGTTCCCAATTGTTCCGTTTTACGGCAGAACATTTTACCACGCAAAGGGTTTAGGTTCGGCACACGAGGGAGCAGGTTCGGGCAACGACGGAGTTTTGCAGTATAAAGATATTATGGATAAATTCAAGGGAAAGGAGTATTCGGTTTCCTTTGATGATAAAACGGAGAGTGAAGTTGCTGTTAGCGATAATGAAACGATAGTTTTTAACGGTATTCCTTCTGCAAAAGCATTGTCCGAAGTTGTTAAGAAAAACGGTTATGGCGGAGTTGCCGCTTTTGATTTGAGCGGAGACAGCAAAGAACCTATAATTTCAATTTTGGTTACCATCGGGCAAGTCTTGCGCCCCGATGTTGATTACAAAAAGAAAAAGAGATAATGACAAGACTGTATTGTCCGATACGAGAACACGAGACTCGGATGTTTGTCATTATCGGGTTAATTGCATTCCTCTTGATTTCTTGTGCCTCCTCCGTACCGCAAACGGAGACAGATATTCAATACAAAACGGCGGCACTTGAAACTGCATACCAAACACTCCTTGCAATTCCTGCAAAAACAGCCGCACCCGACAGCGTTTTGCTTTTGCTCACCGACAACTCGCGCTATTGGCTCGAAGATATGGAGCGAGCCGCTATAAACGAAGATAGCACAGAAGTCGACAAAAGACCTTTTCACGAAATTCTGGTTATTGTGACTTACAGATTGTTGCAGAGAGAAAATGTCCTCGCCGAATATCCCGACTACAAAATGTTGAGATTTGCTCTCGGTGAAAAGGGAATTTTGCGTAGGGCTAAAGATTTGAAATTGGGCGATTTTGAAATTAAAAACGACAGGGGCAGCAGGGGACTTGCGGAAAGTCCCAAAGTGCCTATTATGATTTTCAAATGGGATGAGGCGCATTGGAAATTTGACCTTCCCGAAAGCACCAAACTTATGACTCGCGGATTAGAAACCATTGGCGTTAAAAAGGATTGGTCAAATGCAAAGACTGCAATTTATCTTTTAGAAAAGTATTATCACAATGTTTTTTTGAATGTGAATGAAACTCTGCTAAACCCGAATTTGAGCATTTGATTTGCTATGGGCGTTATACTCGTGTCGGGGCACGAGACACCATAGTAGTGCAGTTTCATAGCCATTATCTTACTATTTTGCGGATTGCGGGTTCTCCAAAAACTTTTCTAAATCTTTAATTCCATAACCACTCCGTATCAGGTTAAGTATCTCGGAATCTCTATTTTTGATACCCTGCGACATACCCTGCGATATGCCTTGCGATATGCCTTGCGATATGCCCTGCGATATGCCCTGCGATATGCCCTGCGATATGCCCTGCGACATACCTTGCGATATGCCCTTGCTCATAGCCTCATTGTAAAGGCGTGGTTTGACTTTCTGCTCAAGTGTCATTTTGACCTCCATAAATTCTTTATGATTACCGTATAGTTCCTCGTGCATCCTTTCCAATTCCTCAAATATGTTGAGAATGTCTCTTATGTCTAATATGCCTTTCTGCTTACCCTTATCGAGAATAACTTCTATCTCTTCTATAAATTTATTCATCTCTTTTGCAATTTCTTGCTTTCTAACAGAATCCGTTTTCGCATTCCTTAGCGACTTTCTAAATTTAAGCAAATAAAACGGCAGAAGAATCTCCATATTTTTTTGCTCCAAATCAAAAAGAGAGTGCTCTAATATCTTAAATGTTTTTACCTTATACTTATGGCACGCTCCATCTGAAAATTCCAAGTCCAAAACCACTTCATCAGGCGTTTTCTCTGTATTTTCAAAATAAATTATTTTCGGTTCAGGAAATTTCAGTTTGATAACAGAACCGCCTTTTGAAATCTGTTTGTTTTTCTCCGCCCTTGCAAAAGCATATTGAAACACTCGTAAGGCAATCTCAAAATCGTCTTTAATCTGCACTTCAATGAGGTAAGCATCCTCGTTTATAGTCAGTTGAATGTCGGATGTTATTTTTTCAAGTTTATCCTCCTTCTCTGAAACAGATTCGTTTGGCAAAATAGCAACCCTGCTGTTTAACGGGTAGTCCTTTTCAAAAAGTCCGTTTATGAAAGCGACAACAGCCGAACTGCTCGCCTCAGAAAGTAGGTATTTGAACATTAAGTCAAATAATTGTGCGGTCTTACGCGACATAATAGATAATGTAGAAAAAAACTGTCCGCTTTTATTTAGCAACTAAAATCCTGGATGCATCGTCTGATACTTATCATTGCACGAGTATGACAAGGACGGTAGATTGACAGAAAAGAAATGAATAAGTTAGTCTGCTCAGTCGCCTATCGGCTTGGTGTCCCGCCTTCGCGAGAATGACCCAACCACTTGGAATAGAGTCGTGGCTTCTCTTGTAGATTTCCGCCTTCGCGGGAATGACACGCGACATTATTACCGTCTTTGTTCATAGGCACATTTATTGCACTACCCAAACATTTTTTGAAATACAGATTTTTTCCACACGGGGTCTGCGGGTTTTGGCAATTCTTTTCGCACGGAACGGAGCCATGCAGAAAGCGGATGCGACAATTCGCGGGGTAGCCCGCTCATAATGGAATCGAGAGTTGCAAGCGCAAAATAGGCGGAAGTCGGTCTTTTGTTCGGTTCTTTTGAGAGCATCCAACACACAAGGCGGCGGAGTTTCACGGGAACCGATTCGGGAAAATCGCCCACGGATAAATTTTTATTCAAAATGTTTTTTGAGGTTTTTTCAACATCGTCATCTCTAAAAGGATGCTTTCCCAAAAGCATTTCTGCGGCGATAATTCCAAGGCTGAATAAATCCGAAAGTTCAGTTGCAGTTTCCGCACGCACCTGTTCGGGACTCATATATGCCGTGGTTCCCATAACCGTTCCGGGAAGAGTCATATCCTGATCTACCACCCTCGCTATGCCAAAATCCAAAAGTTTGGGTAAGCCTGCAAAATCAAGCATAATGTTTGCAGGTTTCAAATCGCGATGCACAAATCTTGAGGAATGCACATGAACCAAGGCACCCAGAACACCCCACAGAATTGCACACACAGCCCACGCAGGCGGAGACGGCTGCTTATCTAAAACTTGCCGCAAACTCCACCCGTTTATAAATTCCATCGATAAATTTAATTGACCCTTCTCCAACCAATAGCCATAGACCTGAACAATATTCGGGTGATTCATCGCGGCGAGAACCTGCACCTCGCGGTTGAACCTCTGCACAATATCCTCATAGCCGCGCAGAGCGAGTTGCATCCGTTTTACCACGAGCATTCGGTCGAGAGATGGGTCGTGGCACAGCCAAATTTCACCCATAGAACCCTGCCCAATGCAGTCTTGCACCGAGTATTGACCTATCTTTTCGGGGGCTTTGATTTTTTTCATTATTTACGGAGCAGCATAAGCAGGAACAGAATATCGTCGTCATTGACGGTCGGCAAAATTTTGCAATTGGAATGTTCGCCATTCACAAGGACAACCGTTTCTTCGGAGTTGCTGATTTTTAGCACTTCAATGAGGTAGGTTACATTTATGCCGAAATTCAACGGGAAATCTCCGCCCTGATATTCGCAGGAGCAGGGAATTTTATCCCTTGTGTTGCGCGTGCCTGTGGCGGAGACTTTCAATTCCTCCGTATTTTCAATTGAGAGTCGGGCGGCGTGATTTTGTTTATCGGCAGTGGCGCTTATTCTTTGCAGAACATCTAAAGCCTCTTTTGTGTTGAACTTAATTGTTATGGGGGTATTTGAGGGAATAACCGGTCGCCAAGACGGATATGGTCCTTCTAATAATTTTGAAATAACTTTTGCATTTGGAGTTTGAAAATTTAAGTGCGTTTCGGAAAATTCCATTGTGACAATATTTTCGCTGTCGCCGGCTGCTTTTGCCGCACCGAGCAAGGCTTGAACTGCACGAGGCGGGATTATTCTGGCGCGCTCCAAAGCGAACTCTGTATTCTCTTCGGGTGCAAGGTAAATTCTCGCGAGACGAAAGCCGTCGGTGCTGACTGCACATAAACGATTTTCCTCCGCCTCTAATAAAATACCCGCTAATGCAGGTCTGTCTCCGCTGCTTTTGCTCGTGGCAAAACCTACTTTTGAAAGCAGAAAATCGAGTGTTGGAACTTTGAGTGAAACCTTGCTCTCCGCCTCGACTTCGGGAATTTTTATGAAGTCTTCGCTATTGTATCCCTGCAGGTTAGAATCCCGTTCTTCGCCCCAAGAAATTGTCACTGCGGATTTCTCAACGGAAATGTTCAGCAGTCCATCCGGAGCGTTTGATATTGTTTCCGTTAGGTCGGATGCCAAGACCGCAATTTCACCGTCTTTTTGACCTTCGACTTCTATGGTGAGGCTCACCCCCAGACCCGTAGCATCGTTTGCAAAAATTTCAAGGTTGTTCCCTCTTAATTTCAGCAGAATGCATCCTGAAATTGCAATAAGCGGTTTTGACGGTATTACGAATTTTGCCGCAGAAAGAGCGGGAGACAAGGCGGATTTTTGAGCGTTGAATTTCATAGCGGTAATTTAGAAATTTTTTTAGGAAAGATCTGCCAAACTCGGACGAGGTTGGCGGAGTCTTTCTTTACTCATTCATAAAGCGAACGGAATACGAGGCAATTACCACAATGGCGGTTATTATGGCGATTGCCCAAAGCACTTTTGGGTTTGCCTTTACCGGCTTGTGAAGATTTTTCACCTTTTCGTTGCGTTCCTTTGCCCTTCGTTCTTTGCGGCTCATAAAAAACTCCTATGAATGGGGGGAAGGTAGAAAATGTGGCGTGTAGGGTGTAGGGTGTGGGGTATAGGGTGTGGGGAGAAAGGAATTGTAGGGGCGTGGTTTTTAACCCGCCCCTACAATTCCCTTCTCCCTACTACTCTCTACTCTCTACTCTTTTTTCTACATTCCCTACCCAATGCAATTTTTTTACCTATGTCTTTTTGTGCTTGCTCTGCAAGGTGCAGTTGCCGCGACTCCCACTGCTGCGGAAATTGCAGATTTAGCCGCGAAAAAAAATGCTTTGGAGGCGGAAAAACTTGCACTTGAAAATGATATAAAAAAACTCAACGAAAAAATTCAACAAACCGATTCAATAACAAAAGCGGAACAGCAATACGGAACGGAACAGCAGGCGAGACAAGAGGCGGATATTAAACGGCGGCAAAATGAGATTGAACTTTTAAGGCAAAAATTATCCGAATTATCTGCGGAAATGAAAAGAGAAAAACTCACAATTTCTAAGTCGCAGGTGCGAGTGGAAACAGTTGAGGCAACCAAAAAGGCTTTGTCGGCAAAACTTGCTGTGCATTGTAGGAACTTGGAAAAATTTGTTGCAAACGGATTGCCTTGGGACATTCAAAGCAGAACAGAGAGAATTTCGGTTTTGTGCGTTGATTTGGAAACAGGAACGGCAACTATTGAGGAGGGTTTCTCCCGCCTTCGCACAATTTACGCTGAGGAAATTCGTTTTGGCGATGAGGTGCAGTTGAGCAACCGCACAATGACGAGGAACGACGGTGAAGTTATAAATGCGAGTGTTTTGAGAATTGGAAATCAATGGGTTGTGTATATTGACGATGCGGGAACTCGTTTTGGTGTGTTGAATAAAATCGGCGAAAATTATATTTGGAAAGAGGACTTGTCTTTTGAGGAACGGCAGGCGGTTAAAACGGCGATAGATGTTAAACTCTCTCGAAAACCTCCGCAAATTGTAGTTTTGCCTTTGTCTCTGTCGCTTAATATTGGAGGCAAAAAATGAAAATAGTCGTTGTATTTTTATTTTTTCTCTCCTTGTCTTTTGCACAAAATTCTTCGGATACTTCTTTATATGCACTGACAAATGAAATTGCTGCACTTAAAAAATTAAAACTTGAAAAATTAAATGTCTTGGAAAAAAAGGAGGCAACTCGTTGGCAAAACCGCTACACGCAAAATTCCGCACTCCAAGAATATCAAAATGAAACTCGTGCTCTCGAAAGTAAATACACAAAAATTTCCGATGATATATCTCGATTTGCAGGAGAAGTCGGTGCAACTCGAACACTTGCCGCCGAGCAAAAAGAAAAAGCCGAAAATGCACAAACTGCAATGGATAATTTTTATGCACAAATTAAACAGGCGATAGATAAAAGCAGGGAAGAAACGGAATTGGATTTTCCCGCGAAAATGGAAGAGAGACTATTATTTTTGACTCAGCAATCTCCGAATTTGGAAACATTTTTTACCGATAAATTTAACCGTTTGGCACTAACAAAAACACAGGAACTCACCGCGAAAGATAAATATCGTCTTCGTCTCGGCACGGCATTTTTTGCGGAGGCGGGTTGGGGAGAAAACAGTGAAGTTCAAGCAGTTTTACGCACAGGTTCATTGAACGGAAAATCGTTTGAATGGCGTGATAATCTTTCGGCTGAATTTTCAAATAATGTTCGCAGAACAATTTTAAGTGCACAACAAGGTGAAAATTTTGCGTGGGTGCCAATTGATGTTTTGCAGACAAAAACTATAAACGGCACGGTTGCGGCGGGTGCGGAGCAAACTTCCGCACAGCAATTTATTGCGTGGTTTAAGGCGGGCGGGCTTGTGATGTATCCGCTTGCGTTAGTTGCTTTGGCATCGCTTTTAATTGCATTGGAGCGAGGTTTTATACTATGGCGGCGCGGGCATATTTCAAAAACATTTATCGGCAAATTACATACTCTAATAAAAAATAATGATTTTGCGGAGGCTAAAATTTTATGCGAAAAACAAAAAAACTCTTTGGGAAATATTTTGGGTGTGATAGTAGGCAACTCAGATAAAAACGAAGAAGATGTGAAAAAAAAATTGCAGGAGGCAGTGCTTTTTGAGCAATCCAAATTAGAAAAACGGATGAATTTTTTGGCGGCACTCGGAGCAATTGCTCCTCTTCTTGGTCTTCTCGGCACAGTTACGGGAATGATTTTGCTTTTTAAGGTGATAACCGAAGTCGGTACAAATGATGCTCGCATTCTCGCTGGAGGAATTTCCGAGGCTTTGATAACTACGGAAACGGGTCTCATAATTGCAATTCCCGTTATGCTTTTTCACGGTAAATTGAGTGAGAGTTTGGATTACATCAGTACGGAAATTCGTTTGCAGAGTTTATCTCTGCTGAATTCGATGTTGGAAGAGAAGTGATTTTTTTGTTATTTTTCGGCTTAATAACCGACCCAGATTTTGTCGGTGCGGATTCAATGTCCGTTGAGGTTGTGGAAACGGGTAAAATTATTACAGCACACCAAAATGAATCGTTTAGGTTGGAACTTCCCGCAGATACAATTTGGAATATTTGTGTATCCGGTGAGATAAGAACCGATGGGTCGCCCAATAATTTGGAAAAATGCTATGAATTAAAATATTTGGGAAATGATTCGTCTTTTTCTGCAGAAATTAACGGTAAAGATTTTGTTACTTATAAAGAAAATTCTTCTGAAAATTTGCGAACAGACGAACCCGCAACAGCAACCTCCGCACCCGATACATTAACCATACCACAGACTTCCGAATCAATTATAGAACAAAAAACAGAACTGCGCAAACTTCTCGTTCAACTCCGCAAAAAACCAAAACGCAAACTCGGAGAATCTGTTGTATCTGCGAAAAATATAAAGCGAATGCCGGGGCTTGCCGAGGCAGATGTTATGCGGAGCATACAGGCACTTCCGGGGGTTGTTGCGAGTTCGGATTTCAGTACAAAAATTTATGTCCGTGGCGGTGCGAGCGACCAAAATTTATTTTTATTGGACAACGGAATTGTCTATTCGCCTACACATTTTTTTGGGTTATTTTCAACATTTTTGGTTGAGGCGGTAGATGATGTGAAATTTTACAAAAGCGGATTTCCCGCAGAATACGGTAATCGATTGAGTTCGGTTGCTGCAATAACAAGTCGGCAGGGCGACAATGACACAACGGGAGGGAGCGATACCACAAGCGAATGGTTTTCTAATAATTCCGTAAAGATAAGCACCTTTGCCACGCAAGTTCACACGGAAGGACATCAGGGAAATGCCCGTTGGATTCTCGCCGCCCGCAGCACATATATAAAGCAAATTTTAGATGCGCTCAAGGCGGCAAAACTCACAGATTTTACGGTAGATTACAAATTCACCGATGTGCAAGGTGCGTTTAATTACGACATTAGCGATAACCTCAACTTAAAAATATCTCTATACACAGGCTCTGATATTTTGAATTTTTCGCCGATTTTTGTGGAATGGGGAAATACGGTTATACCCGTAAGTATTAGGTATAAATTAGATGATAGATGGACATTAAACAGCAATTTTTCGTTTAGCGATTTTCATCAGGATTTTAAAGTTGAGGATTTGCTAGGAATGGAAAATGGGATTCAAACAATGGCATCTCGGCAATCGCTTGCTTATTCTCCCAACGGAGAACACACATTTTTATTTGGCTACGACCTTGAATTTTCACGCATTCAATTTGTGCAGGACATTCAAATGTCTGGGCAAAATTTCGCCGATAAACCGCAGGCATTTCACCATATATTATATGCACAGGACACTTGGCGACCAATACCAACGGCAGAAGTGCAATACGGACTTCGCCTGAACTACCACGCACTCGCAAAACATTTCGGCGCGGAACCGAGACTTGCCGCCTCACTTGAATTACCGCACGATCAAAAAATTGAATTTCATACGGGATATTATTTACAATATCTTAACTCACTTATGTTCTCAGACCAAGAGGCGTTAAACGAATTTTACTATCCGTCGCGCACCACTGCAATTAACGGCACCGTTCCTCCGTCGAGTTCCATTTTAACCGCAATCGGTTATTCTAAATCCAACATTTTCGGGCAATTCAACTTTAACGCTGAAGGCTATTACAAAACGCAAAATGACCTCACAATTTATAATACGGCGGGAATGAGCGATTCTTCCGCGAGCAAAATAGAGTCGCTTGGGGATCTTGTGATGGCTGGCGAAGGATATTCGTTTGGCTATGAACTGTCGCTTGCAAAACCGGAAGGATTCATTAGCGGTTCAATAAATTTTAATCAGGGAGTTTCAGTATTCAAAGACGGGAACGGCTATGCGTATTTCCCGAATTGGCATCAACCTTTTGCGTTAAAAGGCGACCTGTCGTTTAATTGGTTTGGCGATGAACCAACCGAAGAGCGGCATCCGAAATTTCTCCGTACTTCATTTCAACTGAAATATGCAAGCGGAATGCCCTATACGCCGTATCTCGGCTATGTGACCGACTACGATATGGATAAGGATTATCCGGGATACGAAATTCAGTCTCCGCTTGGCAACCGCAATGTTACGCTCCAAACTTCCTACTTTCGATTAGATGCAAAAATCATAGATTGGGGACGCAAAAACAAGTGGAATTTCGGTTTCACAATTCTAAATCTCACCGACCATAAAAACCTGTTTTACACTTACTACGACACAACCGAAAACCCTCCCAAAGAGCAAAAAATTTACCAATTTCCGTTTTTCCCCCTGCTGTTAAATTATGAGTATTATTTTTGAATTTGGTGAACACTCCCCATCTCCCAACTTTACTCGTTCAACTCCTGCACCGCCGCGTGATTTTTCTACATTCCCCTTTTAGTTCCAAATGGGTTTTTTATGTCAAACAGAGTAGTTATAGGGTCGCAGTGGGGCGATGAAGGAAAAGCGAAAATTGTGGATTTCCTCACGCTTGAGGCAGATGTTATTGTGCGTTTTCAGGGCGGTGCAAACGCTGGACACACCGTTAAAGTCGATGATAAGGAATTTATTTTCCACTTGATTCCGAGCGGAATTATGCACGAAGGCAAAGTTTGCGTGATTGGAAACGGCGTAGTTTTTGACCCTAAACAGGCGATTTTAGAGATTAAAGATTTAGCGAACAAAGGAATTTCCGCAGACGGAAGAATTTTAATAGCCGAGAATGCACATTTGGTTTTACCTTGGCACATTGCGTGCGATAAGTTAAAAGAGCAAAAGGCGGGTAAATCGGCTATAGGCACAACGGGGCGCGGCATTGGTCCCTGCTATAGCGACAAGGTGAATAGGCACGGGGTGAGGGTCGGCGACCTTTTGAACGAGACCGAACTCAGAGCGAGAATTGAGGCGATAGCGGAATTTCGCAACGAGGAATTTAAGAAGATGTTCGGTGCAGAGGCGATTGACCCTGAACCTGTGATCAAGGAGTATTTGGAATACGGACAGCAATTGAAACCCTATATTTGTGATACCGTTTCTTATTTGTTCAACAGTTTGAAACAGAAAAAACGCATAATTTTTGAAGGCGCACAAGGCACAATTTTAGATGTGGATCACGGAACTTATCCGTTTGTAACTTCGTCTAATACGGTTGCGGGGTCGGCGGCTTGCGGTTCGGGCGTTGGTCCCACCGCGATAGACCAAGTGATAGGAGTTGTGAAAGCCTACACCACTCGCGTGGGGAACGGACCATTTCCTACTGAATTACCCCCCTTGCCAAGTCCCGCTTTAACAGCAGGACTTATTCCTCCCCCCATTCAAGACACCCTCAGAGTTAATGGGGGGAATACAGAATTAAGCGATGAGGAGAAATCGCAAATTGGAAACAAACTCCGCACTATCGGCGGAGAATTTGGGGCAACCACAGGCAGGGCACGGAGATGCGGTTGGTTCGATGCACCGGTTGTTCGCAAGGCGGCGGCGGTGAACGGTTTAACTCATTTGGCAATTACAAAGTTAGATGTGTTGGATTCATTCAAAGAGATTTTAATTTGCACGCATTACGATTGCGACGGGAAAAAGTTGGATTTTTTCCCCAATAATTTGGGAGAAGTTGCAAAGTGCAAACCGGTTTATGAGAAATTGTCGGGCTGGGAAACTTCAACGGAAAAAGCCCGTTCTTGGGAAGATTTACCTTTGAACGCACAGACATATTTGAACAGAATAGCCGAGTTGGTCGGGGTGAAAATCGGGATGATTTCTATCGGTGCAAAAAGAGATGAGAGCATAATTATAGATATGGGTTAGGTATGCCAAAAATTAAAATTGAAAATTTTGGTGCTATAAAAAATTGTGATATTGATATTAAAAAAGTCACGCTTTTTATAGGGAACCAAGGGACAGGAAAAAGTACTATAGCAAAGTTGATATCCACTTTTATGTGGATTGAGAAGGCGTTAGTCAGGGGTGATATTACTGCTAAGTGGTTGTTATCAAATAACAATAAACATAAAAAAGCGTTTGAAAATATATTTATGAAATATCACCTTATGGAAAATTATACAAAAAATAATACAAAAATAAACTATGAAGGTGACATTTATCGCATCATTTATGAAAATGAAAAATTTGAAATAAAACAAAAACAAAATAAGTATTCCCTACCGCAAATAATGTATATTCCCGCAGAAAGAAACTTTATTTCTAATGTAAAAAAAACGAGAGACTTAAAATTATTTTCTCATTCTTTAATGGACTTTCTTACAGAATTTAATAACGCCAAGCAAGAATTAAAAACTTTAAAATTACCAATAAACAATGCTGAATTGGAATACGATAAATTGAACGATATAGTGAATATAAAAGGAAGTGATTACAAAGTTAAATTAACAGAATCTGCAAGCGGATTTCAATCTATAATACCATTATTTCTCGTTACAGAATTTCTAACTAATTCAATAAAAAAAAGAATTAGTGATAAAGTAATGAGCGTGGAAGAACAAGAAAGATTTAAGAAAATGTTTTTAGAAATTCAAGAAAACAATGAATTAACCGATGAACAAAAAAGGATAGCGATATCGGGAATAGCCGCTAAATTTAATAAAACTTCTTTTATAAACATAGTCGAAGAACCGGAACAAAATTTATATCCGGAGGCACAATGGGAATTGCTGAAAAAACTATTGGAATACAATAATCTAAACGAAGGCAATAAGTTGATAATGACAACCCACAGCCCATATATGATTAACTTTTTGAGTATTGCTATTCAGGCGAATATGTTACAAAATAAAATTAAAAAAGCAAAAAATAAAAACGAATTATTAGAAAAAATTAAAAAAATTATTGACTTTAATTCTACAATCTCAGAAAATGATTTAATCGTATACCAATTAAAAAATGGTAAATCCTTAAAACTTTCAAGCGTTTATGGAATACCTTCAGATGATAATTACCTGAATAACATGTTAGATGAAGGCAATGATAAATTTGGAACACTGCTAGAAATTGAAGAGGAAATTCAATAATGAATTTTTTTGATAAAAAATATCAAGAACCGATAACAACCGATAAAGAATTCGGTGTTTGTGACGATGAAAATGGGAAAATAGCATACACGGATAGAAGAGATAAAAGTAAGTGGATTGCCACAATTACAAATGGAAAGTCTTTTAAACTTATTTTTACCGCAATTGATAAAGGAGTAATGAAAGATACAGAATTTACAAACAAACCCCGTTGCGAAGGAATGATAATTTCAACCACAAAAGAACATATTTATTTTCTTGAATTAAAAGTGCAAAAAAAAGGCGGAGCAATATCCATTGCAAAAAAACAATTAAAATCTACAATTGAGATTTTTAACAAAATTCATCCCGAAATACTCTTGGAGTATAAAAGTAGAAAAGCATTCATTTGCAATAAAAAACATCCTTATTTTAAAAAAATAGAGAATAGCGAACAAAAAGAGTTTTGGGAGTTATATAAGGTACGATTAGACATAAACACAGAGATCATTTTCAAATGATTTTAATAAAAGGAAAAGTAAAATGACAGAACAAGAAGAAGAGGCGTTTTTAACGCCCGTAAAAATCATAGAGCCGCAGGATAAACTTCCCGACTTCAGCGTGGCGGACTTGCCGCCTAACCTTCAGGCAACCGTAAAGGAACTCGGATGGGGAGAACTTATGCCCGTTCAACGCAAGACCATTCCGTATATGTTGCAAGGGCGCGATATGTTGATTCAGTCTAAGACCGGGTCGGGAAAAACAGGTGCGTTTCTATTGCCGCTTTTACAGGTTATAGTGCCGGAGCACGAATCTCCGCAAGCGTTAATTCTTGTGCCTACAAGGGAACTCGCACAGCAGGTTCATAAGGAGATAGAGAAACTCACCAAAGGGACAAACATTCGTTCGTGTGCGGTTTTTGGCGGAGTCGGTTTTGATGCACAAATTCACGCATTCAGAAAAGGAGTTCACATAATAGTTGCAACGCCGGGTCGTCTTTTAGATCACGCACAACGAGGCAACATAGATTTTAACAGCATACGTGATTTGGTTATGGACGAGGCAGACGAGATGCTGGGAATGGGCTTTTACCCTGATATGCAGAGGGTGAGAAAATATCTTCCCAAGCAAATTTCCTGCACAATGTTCAGTGCGACAATTCCGCAGACGGTTAAGAGTTTGTCCCGCGAATTTCAACGCCCGAATGCGGACTTTCTCTCTCTCTCTTACGACCAAGTTATCGCAAAAAATTTAGAACATCGCTACTACGCCTCCGATGCTATGGGAAAAGATTCTCTTCTCATAAAAATTTTGGAATGGGAAAATCCCGACAGTTGTATGATTTTTTGCAATATGAAAAAAGATGTCGCTTATTTGGAACAGGTTCTCGGCGATTACGGTTTGCCCGTGAAAGCACTTTCGGGTGATATTTCGCAGAGCGAGCGCGAAAGAGTGCTCGGTTTGTTCCGCGATAAAAAATTGAAATACTTAATTTGCACCGATGTTGCTGCACGCGGAATAGATGTGACTCATGTGACTCATGTTATAGTTTATGACCACCCCGGCGACCACGAGGTTTATGTTCATCGTAGCGGCAGAACGGCACGAGCGGGAAGGAGCGGTCTTGCGATTTCGTTAATTACGCCTGTTGAGGAAATTGAGATTCAAAAAACCGCCGCCGATTTTAGCATAAACTTTATTAAAATGCCTCCGATAAATGATGAGGAATTGGCTAGTAAAGTTCGCCAACGAGCAGAGGTGGTTTTGGAACGCGAACGGCGAATGCTCAGCCAAAAACAAAATGAAAGGATGCGCCGCTATATTCCTATGGTAGAAGAACTTTCGCAAAACTCGGAAGGAAAAGAATTGCTCGCATATTTGATAGACAAAACCGCGTTTGGAGGTTAAGAAACATTTTTCTACCTTTCAAAAATATGAGAGCGAAATTTCTTGGGATTTTGTTTTATTTATTTATAGGACTTGGGTTGGTAACGGTTATTCCGCCTTGGTTGATTTTCTGTGCCGTGTTTAACAAACGGAATAAATTTACCTCGATAGTGAGACCTTTTTTTGCAGTGGTATTTTTTCTGTTCGGAATAAAAGTTGAGGTAGAAGGCGAACTTCCCAAACGAGGAAAGACTTGTTTTATTTTATCCAATCATCAGAGTTTTATAGATATTTTGGCAATTTTATACGGGATTTCTCCGAGTGCATTTTTGGCGAAGAAAAGTTTATTTAAGGTGTTTTATTTTGGAGTGTTGCTAAAATACACAGGCTCTATTCCCGTTGCAAGAGGCGACCACCGTGCAAATATTGAACTGTCGAGTCAAATAAAAAATCGTCTCGAAAATAATTTTCCCGTATGTGCTTTTCCGGAGGGAACAAGATCTGCCAACGGCGAACTTCTGCCTTTTAAGAACGGGATTTTCCGCATAATAAAAGATGCGGGTGTTCCCGTGTTGCCCGTTACAATTTTGAATGCATGGAAGGTGTTTCCAAAAACACACATTGCACTTTACCCCGGAACTATCACGATTATTCCGCACGAAGTTATTAACGCAAATGAAATAGAAAATATGAATTTTGAAGAATTGAGAGATAAGGTTCGCTCCGCTATTTCAAGTTCTATTCCAAAAGCAGAGTGAAAAATGGAAGAACCTATAGGCATACTCGGTTTTGGTGCGGAAGGAAAAAGCACACTGAAATTTTTACAGAATAATGGTGCAAAAAATGTTATCATTTTTGATAAAAAAGACGGCGATGACTACCTCAAAGATTTATCGAAATGTAAAACCATAATCCGTTCCGCAGGCGTGTATCCTTTGCAAAAAGAAATTTTGGAGGCGCAGAGTAACGGTGCAAAACTGACTAGTCAAATAGAAATATTTTTTGATGAGGTGCAAAAGTCTGCCGATGAACACACTACTATTATCGGAGTAACGGGAACATTGGGAAAGGGGTCTTGCGTATCTATGATTTCGCACTGTTTGAATGAACTTGGAATAGAGAATGCAATAGGCGGAAATTTCGGCGTGCCTGCACTTGATTTGTTGAATAAAGTAATTTCAGAAGAATTCCCTCAAACTTTATCTCATAAAATAGGTAGTTCTTCTATACCCAATAAAAATAAAAAAGTAATTATCTTAGAATTGAGTTCCTTTCAACTGATGACACTTTCAATTTCGCCGCATATTGCGGTTGTTCTGCAAGTTACGAGCGAGCATTTGGATTGGCACACTTCAACAGAGCAATACAGAGATGCAAAGGCAAATTTAGTTCGTTTTCAAAAAAATGATGATTATTGTATTTACAACAAGGAGTCCGAAGGTGCTGCTTGGATAGCATCGCAAGGTTGCGGAATAAAAAAGTCGTTCTCGGCAGTCGGAAATAGTATTTCGATTGAAGGGCACACATTGAACATTGAGGATTGCAAAATCACGGGTGCACATCAATTGCAAAATGCATTTGCCGCTTTGCTCGCATTGCAGGCATTAAACCACGCTCCCGATTTTTTGTTAAATTGCATTAACGCGATTAAGACTTACGAGGGTTTGCCATACAGATTGCAAAATGTAGGGAGCAGAGATAACCTAACATTTTTTAACGACTCTTATTCAACCAGACCGGAGGCGACCATTGCGGCGGTTAAGGCGATGTCTTTGCCGTTTATGCTGATTTTGGGCGGCTCGGAAAAAAATTCCGACTTTACGGAACTCGCTGGGGAACTTGTAAAATTACCTCTGTTGAGAGGCATTGCGTTAATAGGATACACCGCCGAGCGAATTGAAAAAGAACTCATTAAAAACAATTGCAAAACCGCAACAAAAATTTTCGCCGATACCGAATTTGCAGACCCGTTTGCCGCCGCCTTCAATTGGTGTTGCCAAAACGCAGAAAAAAACGGTGCGATACTGCTCTCTCCCGCTTGTGCCTCATTTGGCTTGTTCCCTAACTACAAAGTACGAGGTGAGGCGTTTAATAGATTGGCGAGTGGGGAGTGAAAAGAGTAGAGAGTAAAGAGTAGAGAATAATAACTTTACACTTTTAACTTTCAACTTTATACTCCCCACACCCCACACGCAACACCCTATACCCCACATTTGCATCGCCGAATGATATTTCTACATTCCCCTCAATGTCAGAGGTGCCGACCACACTGGAGTTGCTTACCATACCGCTTACCATTGCGCTTGCAGTGGTGTTATACCTCTATTTTTTTAATCGCAAAAAATTAAAAGAACTCGAAAAAATGCGAGAAAATTTAGTCGCCATAAGCATCACCGACAGCCTTACGGAAATAGCCAACCGCAGGCATTTTGATAATGTTTTCTCCAACGAATATAAACGGCACAGCCGCACAAAAGAACTTCTCACTTTAATAATGATAGACATTGACCACTTCAAACGGTTCAACGATGACTACGGGCATGTTCAGGGAGACAAATGCCTAAAAGCGGTTGCAAAAGCACTCGCAAACGAAATATACCGTGCGGGCGATTTGGTGGCGAGATACGGCGGAGAGGAATTTATAGTTCTCCTGCCGCAAACTAACATTGAAGGAGCGGTGATGGTCGCCGAAAGAATGCGCAGAAGTGTTCAAAACTTAGATATACCGAACAGAAATTCATCCGTTGAATGCAAAAAAGTCACCGCGAGTTTTGGAGTTTTTTCGCAATATTGCACAATAAACGGCAACCCCTGCGATATGGTGCAGAGTGCCGATGAAATGCTCTACAAAGCAAAGGCATTCGGGCGCAATGTGGTATTTGCAAACCCCGAACCGTCATTTGGAATGGTCGGCAATTTTTTACTTTCGGAACCGGTTTGGTCAAAAGAATTGTTGTGCGGACACGACACGGTAGATGCCGAACATCACGGACTTTTTTTGAAGGCGAGGGAACTTTACGATGCGATGCAGTCGGGGATAAATAAAAAAGATGCAATTCCGGTAATTGAAGATTTATTCAGTGATTTGGCAACGCATTTTCGCTCGGAAGAGGAAGTTATGCACAGTATGAACTACCCCGAATTAAAATTTCACGCAGAGGAACACAAAAAACTTCTCACAATAGGCTCGCAACTTTTTAAGCAATACAAGAGCGATAAACTCACTCTCAACCACCTTTTTATGTTTGTGGTCTATGAAATTATTCAGCAACACATTATTTTTGCAGATAAAAAAATATTTAATAAATAGGTTGGGGGGAAGTCTCCCCCTCGCCTCGTGGAAGTCTGCACTTACGAGTGCTAAAGCACTCTCTCTCCAAAAGCCAATACTTTGGCTTTTAGTGTTGCTCGCTACCCCCTCTTTCCCTCAAGACACTCTTCCGCTTTTTGTTCCTCAAAAACCTGCAAAGCCGCTCTCATTTTGCACTGCACAAAAAGAGTATCTCGCACTTGCAGAAACATTTCCAGACTGGGAAGAAATCACTCACTTGCGAGGAGTGGTTGTGAAAATGCCATACGCAACTTATGACAATTTTAGCGGACACAATTTATACTGCGGAATCGGGCGGGCATTTCTCCACAAAGATGCCGCTCAAAAATTAAAACGAGCGATTGGCATATTAAAAAAACAAGCACCGAATTACAAGTTCATTATATTTGATGCCGCTCGCTCAAACCACGCACAAAGCATCTTAAAAGCCGCCGTTCGCGGCACGCCATACACGCATTTTGTGAGCAATCCCGTTCCTGCAGCAAGCGACAGTGCAATTAAAATCGGGAGTTTGCACGCCTACGGAATGGCTATTGACATCGGTTTATTAAACGAAAACGGCGACCTTGCGGATATGGGCTTACCTTACGATTCCTTCGCATTCTATGCAGGCAAAAAAGGCGAACAAACCGCATTGGAACAGGGTTTATTAAATGCCGAACAAATTAAAAATCGCGAACTCCTGCGTTCTGTTATGGGTGCGGCAGGTTGGTCAAATCTATCCACAGAATGGTGGCATTTTAACGCGGCACCAGGAGACAGCATTAGAACTAAATATGACTTACCCCGTTTGCCCCCGCAATAAAAGCCTCTTTTGCCAAACCTACAAATAAACCGTGCCCCACAATTCCGGGAATTTCGTCGAGCAGGTGCGAGAGAGTTTTAGGGTCTTTAATTATGCCGAATTTTGCATCGGCAATTATGTTTCCCGAATCGCTTATAACGGGACCGTCTTTGCAAGTTCCCGCAATTCGCACTTCAAATTCACCGCCTGCTTTTTCCACTTTATTCGCAGCCAAACCGAGTGCGGCAGGCAGAATTTCAAGCGGCACCGCAACTTTTTCTCCCAAATTTTTCACCTGTTTTGAGGTGTCCGCTACCACAATAAATTTATCTGCAAGCGATGCGACAATTTTTTCCAAAAGATGAGCCGCCCCGCGACCCTTTATCAAATTCAAATTCGGGTCTATCTCATCCGTGCCGTCTATTGCAATGTCCAAATGCCGCACTGCACTGCTGTCTTTTAATTCAATTCCAAAATTTCTGCAAATTAAAGTAGTGCTGAAACTCGTGCTCACTCCAAAGAATTTCAAACCCTCGTTTTTTGTTCTCTCCGCCAAGCGTTCAAGTGCAAAAAATACCGTGCTGCCCGTTCCCAACCCCACGCCCATTCCGTTTTGCACCAAATCCGCCGCCGCAACTCCTGCCTGTTTTTTGAAATTTTGCATTTGGGGAAGGTAGTTAATTAACTCTGCGGTGCAAGAGTTGAAAGTGTAAAGTGAAAAGTGGATAGTACACTTTTCACTTTACACTCTACTCTCTACACTTTATACTTTTTCTACCTTCTCCCAATGCAAAAAATTCTCATTCTTGCGGCGTTTGCCGTTTTCTTTTTTTCCTGCAATGAAAAACAACAACCCGTAATTAAGGTTGGTTCAAGTGTTGCGGAGGAGTTGGCTGGGCAAAAAATAAATTTAGAGGAATATATTTCGGCAAAACCCGCAAAGGTTCTTTCGTCAAAGTCTGCAATAGATTTGGAATTTTCGCAAAATATGATTCCCAATCACTTAGTGGGATACACGCTTGAAAAAAGTCCATTTGAATTTGAACCGGAGATTAAAGGGCAGGCGAAATGGCTAACCTCTTCGCTTTTGCAATTTGTGCCGGAAAATTCCCTGCCGAGCGGAAAGCAAATCAAAGGTGTTTTTAACGGAAAATCGGCGTTTGGCGAAAATACGGATGTAAATAATTTTGAATTTGAATTTGAGGTTATCCCTAATGAAATTTTAGAGGTTAAGGGAAATTTTGAACCGATGCGTGGAAATGTGAATACGGCACTTCTCGAATTGGAATTGACTTTTGCAGAACTGCCAAATTTGGAAAAATTGAAAAAGGAATTAAATTTGTCAATTGGAAAATCCGAGTTGTCGTTTGAGTTATCTAAAGGCGGTAATAATAAGGTTAATTTGGTATCTGCGGAAATTCCGCGAACCGACAGAGAACAAGTTGCAACTTTTGCTTTACCGAAAAATTGGACTATGGAAAAAGACAGTTTTCAAAAGAAATTTTTGCTCGCGGCAAAAGGCGATTTTAAGGTTGTGAGCGATAATGAAGGCACAAGCGACGGAGAATTAAAAAGTTATGAATGGACATTTTCAGATCCTATTTCAACAGAAGATGTTTCGGGCTTTTTAAGCGTTGAACCTTCCGTAAAATATAAAGTTTCATCGCGGGGAAGAGTTTTGAAGGTGAGAGGAAATTTTCAGTCCGGTGCAAAATATACGGTGCGGATTAAACAGGGAATGCCGAGCGGTTACGGCACAAAGTTAGCGAATGATTTTTTGCGGGAGGTGTTTTTTAAAAATGAGAATCCGCAGGTTAAATGGATAGGCAACGGTTTGTTTTTGCCTTTGGAAAATAAAGGAAAATTGCAGTTTCAAACTATGAATGCAGCGAATGTGAAATTGGAAGTGCGTGAAATTCCGCCGCAAAATTTGAGTTTCTTTTTACAGAACAATCGTTTGCGGTCGGGTGAAAGATGGTTCAGCGATGTTGAGAGAACAACGAAAACAGTTTATTCGGGAACTTTAAAATTGGGCGATGCTCAACTCGATAAGTGGTTGAAATCGGAACTCGATTTGTCCGCAAAAATTAAGAGCAGAGCGGGTGCGGCATATTTTGTGAAACTGTCATTTGACAACAAAGATTTAATAGGGAATTGCAAAATGAATGCAAGTGATGCAAATGCGGGAGATTTGGTTTTTGAAACGGAAAGTTCTTGGGATAACCCTTGTCAAAGTTATTACTATTATGATAACGGCACGAGCGAGAAATTTTTTATAGCATCCTCAATTGCATTGACTGCAAAAAAATCTGATGAAGAGATTTTAGTTTGGGCTACCGATGTTGCAACTGCCGAACCCGTGAGCGGTTTAACTCTTGAATTGAGCGATTATATAAATGAGGTGGTGGCAACGCAAAAAACGAACTCGAATGGCTTTGTATCTTTTAAGAATTATACGACCTCGAACAAAGAACCCGCATTTTTAATTCGCGGCTCAAACGACAGAGGATTTGCGTTATTAAAATTAGAGGATGAAAATTGGGAGACGAGCAGGTTTGATGTGGGAGGTGTTGCAGAAAGCGGTAAAATGACGAAGTTTTTCGGATATACGGAAAGAGGAGTTTATAGACCGGGCGATACAATTCATTTTTCGGGAGTTCTGCGCGAGGGAATTTTTAAGCCGCTCGGAGATGTTTCGGTTTCCGTTTCTGTTTCAAATCCGCAGGGGAGTGTTGTAAGCGAATTGATAGGCACAACAACGGATGAAGGTTTAGTTTCTTTTGAGATTCCCACAAAATTAGAATCACCTACGGGTTATTGGAATGCGGAAGTGAAAAGCGGAGGGAACACTTGGAAATATGATTTGAGAGTTGAAACGGTAAAACCGAATCGTTTGAAAAATTTCTTTGAACTGCCTGAAAAATTGAACGGATTAAATCCCCGTTTAACGGGAAAATTTCAAAGTAAATATTTATTTGGAGCACCGGCGGATAATTTACCCGTGAATATAGACATAAGTGTAAAACCCAAAAAACTGAATTTTTCGCGTTATCCTAATTTCATTTTCAACAACCCTGTTTTGTATTTTGAAGGAACCGAAAAAACTTTGTTTAAGGGAAATTTAAACAGCGAAGGTCGTGCAACTATAGATGCTAAACTTAATTTGAGCGGAAATAAAATTGCGGAGGCGGCAACAATAAAAGTGAACGCGAGAGTTGAAGAAAAAGGCGGCGGCTACACGGAGAGCAGTCATTCCGTTTCACTTTCACCTTACCCTGTTTTTGTAGGCTTGCGTGAAAAATCATCTTGGACATCGGTGAAAATAGGTGATACCTTAAAAGTGCCTTTTGTGGTTTTAGACGAACTCGGCAAGCAAGTTTTCGGTCGGGATTTGAATGTGAAAATTTATCAAAATCGCAGATTTTCGTGGTGGGAAGGCGGGCGAAACGATAAATGGGACTTTAGAACACAGTCTGCAACATTCACAATTTATGAAGGAAGTTTAACGAGCGGAACGGGAATAAAAGAATTTTCATTTGTCCCGCAAGAAGAAGGACTTTTGTTAGTTGAGATTAGCGATGTTGCCGGCGGGCATTCCGCAGGGCAATATGTGTATGCCTCATCTTGGGGTTACGGCGGAACGGATTTTAGTCGTATTCCTGAGGCAAGTCATATAAATTTAACGAGTGATAAAAAAGTTTATTACGGGGGCGACTCTTTACGAATTTCCTTTGAATCTCCAAGCACGGCACGCGCCTTACTCTCCGTTGAACGGGGCGGCGAAGTTTTGAATAGTAAGTGGATAAATGCAAAGGCGGGTTTGAATGTAGCCTCTTTTGCAATAACCGAAGATATGATTCCAAATGTGTATGCGGTGCTCTCTTTAATTCAACCGATGAAAAGCGTTGAAGGCGAAAAGCCGCTCCGTTTATACGGCATTTTACCCGTTGCCGTTGAAAAATTCGGCAGCAGTTTAGATTTAACTATGGAAGTGCCGAAGGAAATTAAACCCGAAGAGAATTTTACTATTTCGGTTAAAAATAACTCTAAGGAAAATGCCTCTTTTACTCTTGCGGTTGTTGATGAGGGTTTGCTCGACCTTACAAATTTCAAAACCCCGAATCCCAAAAAATTCTTTTTTGCTAAAGGTTCGTTAAAGTTAAAAACGCTTGATAACCTCGATGAAATTATAGGTGCTCTCCTGCCCGATATGGACTCATATTTTTCTATAGGCGGTGATGAGGAAAATGCAAGCGGTGCTATCAATCCAAAGGAACGCAGGTTTAATGCGGTGTCGTTATTTAGCGGAGTGAAAGCGGTAAAGGCGGGGAAAACTCAAACTATTTCATTCAAAATGCCAAATTATATAGGTTCGGTGCGAGTTGAATTGGTAGGAGTTTCCAAAAATGCCTTTGCGGGGAAGGACACTTCCATAGCCGTGAAAAAGCCGCTTATGATTTTGCCAACAGCACCGAGAGTTGCAAAGCCGAGTGATAAATTTGAAATTCCCGTTTCGGTTTTTGCAATGGATGATAAAGTTAAAAGCGTGAAAGTTTCACTCGCCGTAAGCAATGAGTTAAAAGTTATAGGCAGTGATAATTTTAACTTAAAATTTAATAATCAAGGCGAACAAGACGGAAAATTTTTACTTGAAGTTCAACCGACAATCGGGACTGCAAAAATTGTGGTGACTGCTGAAGGAAACGGATTTAAGAGTGCTGATACCATAAGTCTGCCGATTTTAAGTCAATCGTCGCTCTTTACAAACACAACGGAAACAACACTCAATGCGGGTGATGAATGGAAAAGCGAAATAGAAAATTTTGGGATTTCTGGAACAAATTCGGCGGAATTGGTTTTGCGGACAATGCCCTCTTTCAACATCGGGAATCGGTTGAATTACTTAATAAATTATCCTTACGGGTGCTTGGAACAAACGGTTTCGGCTGTGTTTCCGCAATTATACATTGAACAACTCACAAATTTAAGCGGCAACAAAAAGCAGGAAGTTTCCGAAAATATAAACGCGGGTATTGACCGTTTGAGAGAATTTTCTATGCCCAAGGGTTTCTCGTATTGGGCGGGGGAGAGTCAGAGTGCAAATCCGTGGGCTACGAGTTATGCGGGGCACTTTTTGCTTGAGGCTAAAAAACTTGGTTATTCCGTTCCGCAAAAATTGTTGGATACTTGGAAAAATTGGGAATTGGAGTCTGCAAAAAAAGGTTTGAATGCAAGGACTGATTTCAGGTATCAGGCTTATCGTTTATATTTGCTCGCACTTGCAGACGATCCGCAAATCGGAGCGATGAATTTGTTAAAAGAAAATTATTTGGGGCAACTCGACTTTCTCTCCAAACATCTTTTAGCGGGTGCATATCACTTGGCGGGGCAAAAGAAAATTGCCGAACAGGTATTGGAGTCAAACGGCGGAACACTTGAAAATTACAGGGAACTTTCTGGAACTTACGGCTCGGATTTGCGAGACCAAGCCTTAGCCGCAATAGTTTTGGTGAAAATGAACAAGTTGAATGATGCTCAAAGAATTTATGCTGATTTTGTTAAAAAATGGAATGAGCAAAGTTGGTGGAGCACGCAGGAAAGTGCATTTGCATTGCTCGCTTATTCAACGCTAAGTCAAAATTATCAAGGCGGAGATATTGAGGCAATTGTAAATGATAAAAAAGTTGTAGTAAGCAGTAAAAAACCATTTGCAATTGATGTAAGTAAGTCTGATAAAATATCGGTTCGTGCATTGAACGGAACTATTTTTGCGGAATTGCAGACAAAAGGCATTCCGTTAAAAGACACCGTCTCTACGAGTTCAAAAGGTTTAGCGATGTCGCGCTATCTGTATGATTTGTCGGGTAATGCGATTTCAATAAATCAGGTTCGGCAGGGCGAGCCGTTTTATGTTGTGGTTAAAGTTAAAAATAATTCCGGTATAAGATTGCAGGGACTTGCACTTTCGAGTTTATTTCCTTCGGGTTTTGAAATTGTAAATGAACGATTAGATGAGGATAATTCGCCGACTTGGCTTTCTAAGTTAAATTTGACCTCAACGGATTACACCGACATTCGAGACGACAGGGTGAATTGGTTTTTCTCTCTAAGCGCAGGAAAAAATGCAGATTTTGCCGTTAAAATTCATCC
Organism: Fibrobacterales bacterium; assembly: GCA_025997455.1. GTDB lineage: Bacteria > Fibrobacterota > Fibrobacteria > Fibrobacterales > Fibrobacteraceae > BNUP01. The sequence continues at coordinate 43,553 of BNUP01000004.1, forward strand.
GAGTTATAACGGAAGTTTTCGCTGGCCCGCTTTAACTTTGGAGGCTATGTATGCACCAAATTATTTTGCAAGAATTGCAGGAATGGAAGTTGAAGTGAGGTAGAGACGGGATTTTTGAATTATTCCAGCAGCCATTTTAACGCATTTACCTGCAATATTCCGTTATGCTGAACTTCGGGATCGTTGTCTAAAGTGATTAAATATTTGGGATAGTTATCCTTTATTTTTTGGAGCGAACGCAGTTCTCTATTGAGAACATCCGTGTCTCGGACTGATGCCGCCACTTGAAAATAAGTGATTCCCATATCATTTTCGGCAACAAAATCCACTTCATAGTCATCAATCACTCCCACAGATACTTTGTAGTTTTTTCGGAGTAATTCAAGATACACAACATTTTCTAAAATATGACCGACCTCACCGCCCCGATTTCCCAGCAGCATATTTCTCAGTCCAATATCCACCACATAATATTTTCCAAGCGTGGACAAATATTGCTTTCCTTTAATATCAAAACGACCTGCGTAATATAAAATTAAACTATCCTTTAATCCGCAGATGTATTTTTCCACAGTTTTTGTATCTATTTTTCTGCCCGGAGACTTCATTGTATTTGCAATTTTAGTCGTCGAGAGTTGGCTGCCTATGGAATCAAATATAAATTTGACGATGCTTTCAAGTTGCATAACTTCGGATATTTTTAATCGTGCAACAATGTCTTTAAGCAAAATAGAAGAATAGATGCCCTGTAAATATTCCCTTATATCTTCTTTTTTTCCGTTCAATTGAAGAGTGTAAGGAAAGGAACTTTCCGATAAGTAATCAAAATATAAATCTTCGATACTCTTTTTGCGGTCATTTTTTCTGAACATTTTGCAACCAATGGAGTATTCCTTAAATGAGAGGGGTAGCATTTTTAACTCCACATAACGACCGGACAAGAGCGTTGCCAATTCGCCCGACATAAAATAAGCGTTTGAACCGGTGATATACAAATCGACATTTTTTTTGATGAACAAACTATCTACTGCTTTTTCAAAGTTTTGCAGCAGTTGAACCTCGTCTAAAAAAACATAATTTTTACCATTCGGAGACAGCCGCCCTTTAATCGTGTCGTAAAGTTCTTTGTAGGTACGGATGCTTTCATTTTCCAAATCTTCAAAATTAAAAGCGATAATATTCTTTTTGGCAATGCCGTGTTTAAGCAAGTGCTCTTGATAGAGTTCAAACAAAGTCGATTTTCCGCACCGTCGCACGCCGGAAACTACTTTTATAATATTCTTGTCTTTGTAGCGAATGAGAAAGTTGAGCCACTCTTTTCTGAGTATTTTATTCATCATAAACCATAATATACATTATTTTAAGGAATATAATCCATAAAAAACATAAAATTTAATAGTTTATGGAATATAATCCTAAATTGTCATAGTCGTGTCTTCAGTGCCTACTATAGGAAACCTCTAAAAACTCTCTTTGTAACACAATTCCACAGATTTGAGTTTTTAGAGACGATGGCGATACTGCGAGCATTCGCCGCAGGATGACATTATCACCATAAAAAACGCAGTTCGCCCATGTCGCTTGGTAACCTCTACCAACCTCTTAGGAGGTTAATAGTGGTTTCCTTTAGATTGTTATAGATTTTTGATTTCAAACTCGGATAGTCCGGTTATCTTTGCGATTATGTCAATTGACACACCTTCTTTTTTCATCGCTTGAACTATCTTTTGCTTAGTTCGAGCCTCACCCGCAAGTTCCCCCTCTGCTCGTCCTTTCGCCAAACCTTCGGCAAGTCCTTTGGCTAAACCCTTTGCTAATCCTTCTTCCAAACCCTTCTTTCTGCCCTTGCTCTTTGCAGTATCTACCACATTTATTAAATCGCGATAAACTTTTAGACTCTCTTCATAAGCGAGCATTTCAGCATCGGTAAAATTTGCAACTTCGGCGACATCGAACAAATTCTTGAATACGCGTTCCTGCAATTTGGCAGGTCTCTTTTGAAGTTCGGGTAAAAATTTTAACGCATATAACCATTTATCAAAAACACTGCTCAATTCCTTTTCCGTCTTTTTGAAATTAGGCATCTCCAAATAGATATATCGCAATTTATCATAAAATACAGTTTTGCACTTAATGTCCATCAGCATAACATCATGACGGTAGCAGAACTCATCATTGCCCTTGTTTTCGCTAAAAACAAAATCAAGTATGCCCACAAAATACACCGCATCTAACTTAAAATTCCATTTACCCTTTTTCGCCTGCTCTTGTATAGGAAAGGTCGTGTAATATACGCTCCTGTCCTTAAAGTAGTTCTGTTCTGCCTTTTGCATTTCAACAA
>BNUP01000005.1 GCA_025997455.1 Fibrobacterales bacterium
TGTGTGTCTTTTATTTTTTTTTGTTTTTTTTTTTTTTCATTTTTTTTTTTTTATTTTTATTTTTTCTTATATAATAAATTTTCTTTTGTTTAATTTTATTGAGAATATAAATTTTAATTTAAAATATATATATAAAAAGAGATAGGTGGGGGGGGGGGGGGGGGGGGTGGGGGGGGGGGGGGGGGGGGGGGGGGGGGTGGGGGGGGGGGGGGGGGGGGGTATACTCTTTGGCGAACTCACTTTTTATCCGGAATCAGGACTCGGAAAGTTCAATCCTACAGAAACCGATCAATTGTTCGGAGAATGGCTCAAGTTGCCAAAGGAAGGAAAGTAATATGAAAATTTATTTTGGCGAATTAACATTTTTCTGTATCGCAATCGGCAAAAGATTTCTTGCTGGAAAAACAGATAGAATCAACGGTTGTGTTTAACGGCATTTCTATTCAATCTATTAAACAAAAAAACAGAGTTCTCTAAGGAAGGTTTAAAGATTGTACAAGTAGCAAGATTAGACCATCTTGGCAAAGGACAACATATTGCTATTCAGGCATTATCGCTCTTGATAGGTAAAGGCATAAAAAATATTTCGTTGAACTTTATTGGCGAAGACCCTTCGTTAGAATATCTAAAAAAAATAACTGCGGAATTGTCGTTGAATCAATATGTTAATTTTTTAGGCAACAAATCGCAACAATATATTTTTGAGCATTTATGCGACTACGATTTGTCTTTGGCTTTATCTTCGTATGAAGCCTTTGGACTTACGGTTGCCGAAGCCATGGCAGCAAAAGTTCCTGTGCTGGCATCGGATATTCCGGCATTTCGTGAAGTTTTGGATAATGGACAACTCGGCAATTTATTCAAAATTGGCGACGCAGAATATTTGTCGAATAAAATAGCGGGATTCATAGAAAAATGTCCCGATAGGCAAATGATTGAAGCCGCTTATGAACGGGTGAAATCGTTGTATAGCGTGGAAACTACGGCAAGGCGATATTTGGAGGAGTATAAAAAAATATGAAATATTTTATTATTACCATAGATATCGAAGGCGATAACTTGTGGGAATATAAGTTAGGCGATACCGTGCAAACAAAAAACGCCGGATATACAATGTTATTGTCTCTGCTTTTTGGACAAAAAATGGAAACGCCGCTAAGATTCTTGATTTGATTGTTGAACGGCAAATTATATTGTGCTATAACGAAGGCATACTCAAAGAATATCAAGAAGTATTGAGTCGTGAGAAATTTAAATTCTCCATTACACTTTACTCTTTCAACCCTTGCAGCGCCGAGTGATTTTCTACCTTCCCCCAATGACACAAAAATTTGAATCGCCTTTGGTTTCGCGGTATTGCTCCGATGAGATGTTATTTTTGTTTAGCCCGCAGTATAAGTTTCAGACTTGGAGAAAGTTGTGGGTGTGGCTTGCGGAGGGCGAAAAGGAACTCGGTTTGCCGATAACCGATGAGCAAATTGCCGAGTTAAAAGCGCACATTGAAGACATAAATTGGGAAGTCGCAAAGGAAGAGGAAAAGCGCAGGCGGCACGATGTTATGGCACATGTTTTTGCATTCGGAGTTCAAGCACCGCACGCAAAGGGTATAATTCATTTGGGTGCAACGAGTGCTTTTGTCGGTGATAATACAGATTTAATTCAAATGCAGCAGGGTTTAATTTTTGTGCGCAGTCGTTTGTGCCGAGTGATAAACAAATTATCCGAGTTTGCATTGCAAAATAAAAGTGTACCGATTCTTGGGCGAACGCATTTTCAGGCGGCACAACTGACAACGGTAGGCAAGCGTGCGGCATTATGGTTGCAGGATTTTTTGATAGACCTCGAAGAAATTTCGCATTTGATTGATATTTTGCCGTTTCGCGGCGTAAAGGGAACTACCGGCACACAGGCGAGTTTTATGGAACTCTTTAACGGAGACCATAAAAAAATTAAAGCACTGGATAAATTCGTCAGCGAAAAGGCGGGGTTCAAAAAAGTTCTCACGATTACAGGGCAAACCTACACACGAAAATTTGACTATTTAGTTAATAATGTTTTGGCATCACTTGCAACTTCACTTTCCAAATTTGCCACAGACCTCCGCCTTATGCAAGGTCTAAAGGAAATTGAAGAGCCGTTTGAAAAAGACCAAATCGGTTCTTCGGCAATGGCTTACAAACGAAATCCTATGCGTGCGGAACGAATTTGTTCACTTGCTCGATTTGTTATTGCAATGCCGCAGAGCACCGCTTTTACACAGAGCACACAGTGGTTTGAACGCACTCTCGACGATAGTGCAAACAAACGGATTGCAATTCCCGAAGCCTTTTTGGCTACCGATGCGATGTTGATTTTGGCGGAGAATATAGGCGGCGGTTTTGTGGTGCATAAAAAAATTATAGAGCGGCATATTAACGAGGAATTGCCGTTTATGGCGACAGAAAATATTTTAATGGAATGTGTAAAAAACGGAGGCGATCGCCAACTCCTGCACGAAGAAATTCGGCAACTTTCGCAAGAGGCGGCTTTTGCGGTTAAAGAAGAAGGTAAAGATAACGACCTTTTGGAAAGAATTTTAGCAAGCGGAAAATTCGACCTTTCCCGTGAGGATTTGTCTAAAATTTTAGATGTTAAAAAATTTATCGGGAGAGCACCGGAACAAGTTGAGGAATTTGTGAACTTGGAAGTTAAACCTCAACTTGAGAAATTTGGGGAATGGCAGAAAGTCGGGAGCGGAGAAGTTAAGGTTTAAAACTTGGTAAGTCCAAAGCGGTAGTTGATAAGCCAGCCGAAAGTTCCAGAATACCACTGCTTTTCTATGCCTTGCGTGCCGCTTGGTTGAATGCCTATGTCTTCGCCGGGCAGGTAGAAGGTGCTTGTCCATTCGAGGCTCATATTCATACGAACGCTAAAATGGAACACAGCCTTGGTGTGCAGAGAGGCGCCGAGACCGAAAAGCCAATCGTTTTCGCGGAGAATTGTGCGGTCGTTATTATACACTCTGGCAACGGTAATAGTGGGTGCGCGAACGCCGACCTTCCAAGAAAATTCTTGAACGGGACTAATGGAATAAAGCGTGAGCGTTATCATTTGCCAAGTCGCACCCACAAGTCCCATGTGCCCGATTTCGGGATTTAAGTATAAATGTGTGGGAATAAGTCCCATCCACGCGGGGCGAAATTCCTGCTCAAAATCGGCAACAACAAATCTGCGAAATTCGGGCGAAATTGCCTGCCTGCCTTCACGGAGAGCGGCGGGCGGAATGGAGAGATACACATCGAGTGCAATACCTAAATAAGCGAACTGCCCTTTATCGAGTGCTCCCGTAAAGTCGGTTATAGCCGGACCCATACCGACATTCAAACGCAACATATCGTCCGTGTAAATGGTTTGTCCGGAAACGGAGGTGCGTTTTGCAGGAGTGGCTGCAAAAGCGGAGGTGCAAAACAAGAGTGCGATTAAAAACGCAAGGCAAGGGATAGATAACTTCATAGGGTAAAGAATAGAAAATTCTATTTTGAAAAAATACTTTATGAAAGAAGTTTCTCATAGAACTGTCCCTTTGGAACGGGCACTTTCAAAACTCGGCATTGCAAGCCGCACCGAAACCCGCACTTGGATTTTGGAAGGACGGTTGTCGGTGAATGGGAGTGTGGTGCAAGATACCTCGCTTATGGTTGAACCTGAGCGTTGCAATTTTGCACTTGACGGAACTCCGCTTAAAATTCCCGAATTTCGTTTGATACTTTTTCACAAACCAAAGGGCATCGTATGCACACAAAACGACCCCGACGGCAAACCCACAATATACGATATTCTGCCGCAGGAACTGCACTCCCTGCAAGCGGTGGGCAGGCTCGACCGTTATACAAGCGGACTTTTATTGCTCACCAACAACACTCGCTGTTCACACTTTTTAACCGACCCAGCAAACAAGATTCTCCGCACCTACATTGCCGAAGTTCGCGGGTGTTGGGGAGCAAATGACTCGGAACGGGCACTTGCGGGAATTTTGGAGCAAGGAGAAAAACTGTCGGTAAATTCCGTGGAAATCCTCAAAAGCAGCGGTAGGGAATCGCGCCTCCTCCTCTCGTTATGTGAAGGCAAAAACAGGGAACTTCGCCGAATTTGCAAAGCCTTAGGACACGAAATTCAAAAACTGAAACGAGTCGCTTACGGCGAATATGTTTTAGGATATTTACCTTTGGGAGAGTGGAAAGAAGTCAAACTCCCTTCATCGGACAAATTCCTCAAAATTGAGTTTTTACCGTAATTATCCCGTCTGCAAATTGAGTTTTGAGAATATCATTTTTCATCGCATCTTCTGCACTTTTAACAACTTTTCCTTTCTCGTTTCTCGTAATTGTGTAGCCTCGTTTCAATTGAATTTCGGGATTTGCAAAGCGCGTTTTTTCATCTAATAACTGCATCTGCAATTTTTGATAATCGAGAATTTTCTGTGCTCCGAGTTTCAGACCTTGGGAGTCTCTGTTAAGTGTCTCAATATGCTTTACCCAATATCTGTTACAAGCATTTTTTAAGGACGAAACTTTGTAAGTCAGTTTGTCTCCTTCGCGAACAAAGACTTGCATTAAGCCCTGCAATTCCATAGAGAGAATTTTAAGCCGTTCCTCCGCCTCGCTTACCCGTTCCGCCAAAAACTTAGCGCACTCGGTTGGAGTTATGCAGTGAGTATGTGCAACTTTGTCCAAAAGGCATTGGTCTATCTCGTGCCCAATACCCGTGAGTACAGGCAGGGGAAATTCCGCAACCGCACGACACATCGCCTCGCTGTCAAAGAACACCAAATCGGTTTTTGCTCCTCCGCCCCGAACAATACAAACCACATCTAAGAAGTCGCTCTCATTCATCTCCCGCAACTTGCCGAGTGCAGTTAAAATATCGGACTCGGTATTTGCACCCTGCATTTTTGCCCACACGGGAATCACCTCAAACGCATAACCGGATTCTCGCAAAACAGAGATAAAATCGTTATACGCCGCACTATTCTCGGCAGTGATAAGTCCAACGCGAAGCGGTAAAAGCGGCATTGGCAACGCTCCGTTCAAGCGATGAAGACCCTCCTTCACCAACTTATCCCAAATTTTTGCACGGGTGAGGGCAATCTCTCCAAGTGTCCAATTCTCGTCAATATCGGCAATTTTAGCCTGAAACTTCCCCTGCGGAATGTAAAAATCAGCCTCCGCCAAAACCTTAATCTTCAAATCTTTTTTCAACTGAAACGGGGTCGGCAAACTCGAAAGTCGCCTGCACAAGGTCGCATATTGCGCCGCAAACACCACCAAATTCAACGATGCCTTTGGCAGCACAGAACCCTCATCATACTCCGCAAGGTCAATATAAACCGCATTTCCCCTTTCGGTCACCCGCGAAATCACGCCATAAATCCACACGCTCGGAATCTGTTTTTTCACGAGTCGCTGAACGGAACTCAAATACTGCGAAAGTGAGTATGAACGATTATTTTCCGCATGCTCCGACAAGTGCTACTGTCCCTCTGCGAGTGCCGCCTCAAGCACAAAAGTCCCGCATTCCGAGTTAAACGGAATTACAATTGTAGGCGCGTATTTGGGCATAAACACCATGTGTTTCGGACCTCGTGCAATAGACGGTAGGGAAATACCGAACTTCTCGTTCTGTATGAATTTCTTCACATATCCTGCGATAATATTCACCAATTCGCCAACCGCATCGCTCACATCGGGACCCAACTGCTCATACTTCTCACCTAAAAACTTATTCACCACATTCAGTGCAGACTTTTCGGGAAAACCCATCACCACAGCCCCGCGAATTGTGCCCGAAAGTCCAATCATACCCGAAATGTCCTTGTTATTCATTTCTTCGTTCATCAGGTACGGCTTACCGGCTTCGACCTTCATACCCATCATTTTTGAAAAGGTATCATTTGTTGCAAGAATAAACGCATTAATCCATTCGGCTTTCATAATGTGGGAAGGTAGAAAAGTGGGGTGTGGGGTGTGGAGAACTCGGCGGTGCAAGGGTTGAAAGTGTAAAGTTGAAAGTTGAGAGTAGAGTTTGTAGGGGCGTGGTTTTTAACCCGCCCTTTTAGAATTGCAAGGGGAAATGATGGAATTTTTTTTGACAGCAATAAATAAAATAATCAAACAATAGTCTCTATTCTACGCTGTCCAGTCGCTTTGCTTGGTGTGGGGCGTTCTATCCACACCGCGTTCACAATTTTTCATTCGGCAGTGCAGGGTGGGGTATCCGTCGGGTGGCGGACAATTCGAGACAGCGGCAACCGTCCTTCCAATTTTTTAACAAAAAAAGCAAAAAATTTCGGTAGCCCCGCAATGCTCAACGGAATAGAAAACTGCCTGCCTGTTTTTTTGTTCCAATTCCAAAACCGCGAATCGTAATTTTCAAAATGCAATTCTTTGCAAACCTGAAAGAGCGAAGACGAGCCATACCACGCAGGTGCAACAAAACCGTCGGGAAAAATTTCCTCTACATTTCCGCCAGCAAATATATTTTTCCATTCCGCAATTGCCAAGTCTAAGTTTTTTTTGGTATCCGTTTTTGACAAGCCAGCAAATTCGGCTTCGTCATTTGTGAGTAGCAGTGCAATTCGCCCAAACAACGAACGAGGCAATGTCAAGTTCGCTTTGTGTTTGTATCCGTGCAGGTATAATTTATGCCCTTGACTTTTCCATTCGATTATCTGTTTTGCAAATGCCTGTCGAGTTTCCGGTGTAAGGTCGGAACAAAACGGGATTATCATAAGAGACCAACTCACCTCGCGGTTCGGCAAAAGAACTTCTTCGAAATTCCTCGCGGAAATATCGTGAAATTCAAAGCCCCGAAAGCAATGCATCTATCTCGTCTTGACTTAAAATTCCGTCGTCGGCTTTTTTCTCTTCCTTTTGACTCGGTGCGGAAACGGGTTCAACCTGCAAAGTCGCGGCGGCAAAAACCGGTGCGGCTGAAAAAGCAGGAGCGGGAGTAAGCGGAATACTCGCCACGGAAGGCATTGACGGTGCAAAAGAAGGTATTGCGAAACCGACATCGTTATTTTGTGCTCTCCTCTCAAAACCATACAATGTCATAAAACAGTCAATTGGCAGTTCGTATGTATAACGAGGGTCGGACAGGGATTTTTCCCACGCGACTCTATCGTCAAACAGCCAAGAGAAGAACTGCGGTTGCACTGATAATACTCCTATGCGGAATGTAGAAAGTTTGTACTCGGCGGTGCAGGGGTATAGGGTGTGGGGTGTGGACAACTCAGCGGTGCAGAGAATGACAGAGAGGAATGTAGGGGCGAATAGTATTCGCCTGTTTAGCATTGCACGCATTGGAGACGAAAGAGGGGGTAGCGGAAAACGCGTGTAGGGGCGACCCTGTGTGGTCGCCCGCTATGCGCGGTTGGAGCGAGGGGGAATAAGTATCATCGCCCAATTAAAAAGAAACCTGAGATAATCTGTATAAGTCTTGGCGATAAACCTCCCCCCTCTCCCCTTCCCTTTTCCCCGCCTGCAACGCCTGCACCGCCGAGTTATCCACACCCCACACCCTATACCCCTGCACTGCAAACTTTCTACCTTCCCCCGATATGAAAAAGAGTGAGTTTGAAAAGAGGTTGCTTGTGGAGGTCTCGGCTGGGCGACTAAACCTTTTGCGTGAGAGCGGAAAAGAGGATCGCTTTTATTCCATAGTGATGAATGAACCCGAAGATACCAGAAAGGTTTATTTAATTGAGATTTTCGATGATTATTTTTTGATGCGCTCGGATTTGCTTTTTAACAAAGATGTCGAACGATTTTTTTATGTGACAAAGGAGCATTTGGATTTTAGCGAAGAGAATTTGAAATATGCGATTATGACTTTGAAACGAACCGAGAATGTTGCACAGGGAATTTTTGCGAAACTTTCGTTGAGAGGTTTTTACAGCAAAATCGATTTTATTAAGCGGTTGATTTATATGATTCCGAGTTTGGAATGGGTCGGTAATACGATTAAAGACCGCAAGAGCGGAAAAGTATTTATCACAATTAAAGAAGATACTTTGCACTTCGTTTATAGAGACGGAAAAACCGAGTCGTATATGGATTTGGTGAAGAAAGATTTCAATGAAAAAATTCTGATGCAGATTACTGAAATGATAAATGCGAGTTTGAAGTATATGGGTTAGAGGCGATGGTTGGCAATCTATATTCAGAGGCTTTTTAATGGTTGTTTTACTTGCAGATCCAGATAAAAAATTTATAAATGATGTGTTGGAGAAGTGGTCTCTGCCAGATGTTCCCGTCCGTTCGGTGACAAGTGCGGTGGATGTGATTTCTGTTGCCGCCGCAGGTGATATTTCGGTGGTTTTTCTTTCGGCTGATTTTCTTTGGGTTACGGAACTCGACTCTGTTTCTTATTTGAAAGAGCATAATCAGGGCGTTGAAATTGTGGTTCTGTGCGAGCAGAAAAATTTGTCTGCTGCGGAAAATTCGCTTTCACGCGGAGCGGATAGTTATTTGCTGAAACCCGTGGGCACCGCAATTTTGGAAAATGCCGTGCGGAAGGTGTTGCAGAAAAACAGCAATAAAAAAAGTTATCAACTTATGGAGACCCAAGTCCTCGATGACCTTTTGGGCAGCACTCCTGAGATGCAAAAAATTTTGAAAACGATTTACAAAATAGCCCCCACCACAAGCACGATTTTAATAACGGGAGAGTCGGGAACGGGAAAGGAATTTGCGGCGAATATAATTCACAGATTGAGCAAACGAACCGATGATGTTTTTTTGGCGGTGCAGGGGTATAGGGTGTGGGGTGTGGACAACTCAGCGGTGCAGAGAATGACAGAGAGGAATGTAGGGGCGAATAGTATTCGCCTGTTTAGCATTGCACGCATTGGAGACGAAAGAGGGGGTAGCGGAAAACGCGTGTAGGGGCGACCCTGTGTGGTCGCCCGCTATGCGCGGTTGGAGCGAGGGGGAATAAGTATCATCGCCCAATTAAAAAGAAACCTGAGATAATCTGTATAAGTCTTGGCGATAAACCTCCCCCCTCTCCCCTTCCCTTTTCCCCGCCTGCAACGCCTGCACCGCCGAGTTATCCACACCCCACACCCTATACCCCTGCACTGCAAACTTTCTACCTTCCCCCGATATGAAAAAGAGTGAGTTTGAAAAGAGGTTGCTTGTGGAGGTCTCGGCTGGGCGACTAAACCTTTTGCGTGAGAGCGGAAAAGAGGATCGCTTTTATTCCATAGTGATGAATGAACCCGAAGATACCAGAAAGGTTTATTTAATTGAGATTTTCGATGATTATTTTTTGATGCGCTCGGATTTGCTTTTTAACAAAGATGTCGAACGATTTTTTTATGTGACAAAGGAGCATTTGGATTTTAGCGAAGAGAATTTGAAATATGCGATTATGACTTTGAAACGAACCGAGAATGTTGCACAGGGAATTTTTGCGAAACTTTCGTTGAGAGGTTTTTACAGCAAAATCGATTTTATTAAGCGGTTGATTTATATGATTCCGAGTTTGGAATGGGTCGGTAATACGATTAAAGACCGCAAGAGCGGAAAAGTATTTATCACAATTAAAGAAGATACTTTGCACTTCGTTTATAGAGACGGAAAAACCGAGTCGTATATGGATTTGGTGAAGAAAGATTTCAATGAAAAAATTCTGATGCAGATTACTGAAATGATAAATGCGAGTTTGAAGTATATGGGTTAGAGGCGATGGTTGGCAATCTATATTCAGAGGCTTTTTAATGGTTGTTTTACTTGCAGATCCAGATAAAAAATTTATAAATGATGTGTTGGAGAAGTGGTCTCTGCCAGATGTTCCCGTCCGTTCGGTGACAAGTGCGGTGGATGTGATTTCTGTTGCCGCCGCAGGTGATATTTCGGTGGTTTTTCTTTCGGCTGATTTTCTTTGGGTTACGGAACTCGACTCTGTTTCTTATTTGAAAGAGCATAATCAGGGCGTTGAAATTGTGGTTCTGTGCGAGCAGAAAAATTTGTCTGCTGCGGAAAATTCGCTTTCACGCGGAGCGGATAGTTATTTGCTGAAACCCGTGGGCACCGCAATTTTGGAAAATGCCGTGCGGAAGGTGTTGCAGAAAAACAGCAATAAAAAAAGTTATCAACTTATGGAGACCCAAGTCCTCGATGACCTTTTGGGCAGCACTCCTGAGATGCAAAAAATTTTGAAAACGATTTACAAAATAGCCCCCACCACAAGCACGATTTTAATAACGGGAGAGTCGGGAACGGGAAAGGAATTTGCGGCGAATATAATTCACAGATTGAGCAAACGAACCGATGATGTTTTTTTGGCGGTGAATTGCGGGGCGATTCCCGAAAACATTGTTGAGAGCGAATTGTTCGGGAGCAAAAAGGGTGCATTTACGGGAGCAACAAATAAAAAGGGATTGCTTGAGGAGGCTGAAGGCGGAACTCTGTTTCTCGATGAAATTGCGGAGTTATCGCAGGCGGTGCAGGTTAAGTTGCTTAGATTTTTGCAGAACAGAGAAATTAGGCGAGTGGGTGAAACCGAAAACAGAACGATTGATGTGCGAATTATTGCGGCTACTAACAGGAATGTTTTGGAAGAGGTTAAGAACGGAAATTTCAGGGAAGATTTGTATTACCGTTTGAATACTTTTCATCTTGAGATGCCGCCTCTAAGAGAGCGCCGGTCGGTTATCGGGAATTTGGTTAAGCATTTTTTGATTAAGCACCAGAAGGATTGCGGAAAGAAAATTCGCGATATTGATTCTGCGGCGCAGATGGCTTTGATGAGTTATAATTATCCCGGAAACATAAGGGAGTTGGAAAATATTATTGAGCACGCTTTGGTGATGGCGGAAGGAGAGATTATTAGGCTTGGCGATTTGCCTGAGGAACTGCATCCCGACCCTACACTTAATTTTAACCAAGGCAACCTTTTGCCTTCACCTGATTCCGTGAAAAAAGATAACAAGAATAGTGCGAGTTCGGGTGCCGATGGTATATTACCGCTTGCAGAAATTGAACGGCAATATATTCTAAAAGCATACAATGAAGAAAATAACCTAAGCAGACTATCCAAGAAACTCGGAATAAGCCGAACTTCTCTTTGGCGAAAAATCGAGAAATATAAAATTACGATTTAGAGGAGGCGACTCGCCATTCCCGCCTTCGCGGGAATGACGAGAGGGACACAATAATGACGAGCCGCAGCCGCTACCCTATTTTGCAGTGGCGGATTTATCGATTAGCGCCTCCGCATCTTTTTTTAGAGCGGCGGCTTTATCGGTTTTTTCCCAAGTGAATCGCACGCCTTTGCGACCGAAGTGTCCGTGTTTGGCAGTGCTCTTGTAGCCCGGTTTTAGCAAGTCTAACATTTTAATTATACCTGCAGGTTTAAGATCAAAGTGTTTGCGAACTAATACCTCAAACTTATGGTCGCTGATTTTTCCCGTGCCGAAGGTATTCACATTTATGGATACGGGTTCGGGGTAGCCTATAGCGTAAGCGAGTTGCACTTCACAGCGTTTTGCAAGACCTGCCGCAACTATATTTTTGGCAACATACCTTGCGGCATAAGCAGCCGACCTATCAACTTTGGAAGGATCTTTTCCGCTAAACGCACCGCCGCCGTGACGACCCGCTCCGCCGTAAGTATCCACTATGATTTTCCGACCCGTGAGTCCTGAGTCTCCGTGAGGTCCGCCTACCACAAATTTTCCTGTGGGGTTAATGAGGTAGCGGGTATTTTTATCGAGCAATTTAGCGGGAATGGTTTTCTTTATGAGTTTTTCGATTATCTCTTTTTTGATTTTCGCGTGAGTAACTTCGGGTTTGTGTTGAGTTGAAACAACAATTGTATCTACTCGGATAGGTTTATTTTGCGAATCATATTCTATGGTCACCTGACTTTTTGCATCTGGGCGCAACCATTTTAACACGCCTTTTTCGCGGAGTGCAACGATATTTTCCATTAGGTTATGTGCGAGGTGAATTGGCAGAGGCATAAGTTCGGAGGTTTCGTCGGATGCGTATCCAAACATCATTCCCTGATCGCCCGCGCCTTGTTCTGCGGTATCTTTACCTTCCGCTTTTGCGGCATTTACGCCTTGTGCAATGTCTGGACTTTGCTTGTCGAGTGCGACTAAAACAGCACAACTATCGGCATCAAATCCAATTCCCGTTTCGGTGTAGCCGACTTCCTTTATCGTGTCTCGCACGACTTTTTGGTAATCTACCACCGCATTGGAAGTTATTTCGCCCGCAATCACCACAAGTCCCGTGCTGACAAGGGTTTCACATGCTACGCGACTTTTCGGGTCTTGCGTAAGCATTGCATCCAAGATTGCATCGGAAATCTGATCTGCCAATTTGTCCGGATGACCGGGCGACACTGATTCCGAAGTGAATAAATAATTGTGAGCCATAAGAACTCCGTTTTGTTAAGGTTGAAGGGTAATGTAGAAACTTTGCAGTGCAAGGTAGGGTATAGGGTGTAGGGTGTGGGGTGTGGGGAACTCGGCGATGCAAGAGTTGAAAGTGAAAAGAGTAAAGAGTAGAGAGTAAAGTTGAAAGGCGCTTTTCACTCTCCACTATTTTCTACCTTCCCCCTATGGACTTGCACGGAAAAAAAATTCTCTTGGGCGTGACGGGTGGAATTGCCGCGTATAAGGCGTGCGAACTTTTGAGGGTATTTCAAAAACGAGGTGCGGAAGTTCGTGTTGTTATGACAAAAGCCGCGCAGAGTTTTGTGGGGCAAACTACATTTGCCGCGTTGTCGAATTTTCCCGTGTATGTGGAAACGGCGGCGGTTGATTCCAAACCGTTTCAGCACATTGACTATCCGCGTTGGGCAGATATTTTTGTGGTTGCACCGTGTTCGGCTACGAGCATTGCACGATTTACGGGCGGAACGGGCGAGGAACCTCTTTCGCTTTGTTTTTTGGCGATGCAGGGAGAAAAGTGGATTGTGCCCGCTATGAATTTTGCGATGTATTCTTCACCCGCAGTGCAGAGAAATTTGGAATTGCTGAAGTCGTTTGAGGTGAATGTTATTGAACCTGAGGTCGGGCGGCTCGCTTGCGGTGAGAAAGGCGCAGGGAAATTTCCCAATGTAAATGATATTGCGGATATTATCTCTTTTTCGTTTGGGTCGGTCGGCGAATTTCCTAAGAACAGATCTGTCCTAATAACCATAGGTCGCACGGAAGAGGCTATTGACCCCGTGCGGTATATTTCCAATCGTTCGAGCGGAAAAACCGGTGCTGCTATTGTGAGGAAATTTTTGCAGAACGGTTTTAGAGTTATCGCAGTTTGCGGAAAAATGGAAGTTGATTTACCCAAGCAATGCGAGGTAATTAAGGTACTGAGTGCGGAGGAAATGAATAGGGTTGTTTTGGAAAAGCAGAGCGAAGCAACCGTGATTATTCACGCGGCAGCAGTTGCGGACTATCGTCCGAAAAATGCAGCGGAGCAGAAAATTAAAGATAGTCGGGCAATAAAAAATTTGGAGTTGGAAGAAAATCCTAACATTCTAAAAAATACTATTAAAAATAAATCAAGCGGGCAAGTTATAGTATCTTTTGCTTTGGAAACCGAAAATGCAATTGAAAATGCGTTAAAGAAAATTGCAGTAGGCGGAATTGATATTTTGGTTGTAAATAACAGCGTAAATTTTGGCAAAGATTTCGTTGAATTTGCGATTTTGGGACAAGAGGCAAAGAACAATGCACAAGAACTGAAACTCGGCTCCAAGGAAGAACTCGCAGAAAAATTATTTTTGAAAGCGAATGCTAAACTCTTACGGCAGTAGCGGTATTGGCGGAGCGTTCCCCCAGTCAGTGCTGAGGGCGGAACAGACGGGGGGAGGCAAGTGGCTCGCTGATAAAGTGAGCCACAGCGAGGGGGGAGTAAATTATAAGGGGTATGGCATAAGCGGCAGATTATGTTATGCTGAGTTGGAATTACTCGGCGTTGGGGGCGAGTGCGGCGGTATCTGTTGGTTTTACGGTGAGCGCGAGCCGAATAATTTTAAGGTTGTGTATGAGGGCAGAACTACTGTTTTAGAGCATATTTCAGGGAAAAGAATTGTTGGGGTGGAGCATTTGAGTGCCGCAGCGTTAAGTTTTCAAAATTGTGAATTTAAGTTGAATGCACCGCAAGGGGAATTACCCTTGCTCGACGGCAGCGCAAGAGTTTGGAAAGAGGAATTGTCGAGTATTACAAAGGGAGTGCCTCAATCAAAGGAATTAAATTTTTACAAAAATTCAGCGAAAAATTTTGAAATAAAAACCGAATTTGCCACTGCGAAATTCTCCGCTTTTCAAGATTCCGCACAGTTGCCTTGCCTTTTTGTGAGTTACAGCATAAATCGTTTTAACCGTAAATATAATGCGGAGGTTAAAATTGAAACCACAGATGATTTGCAAAAAATTTTAGAAGCACGAACTTTTATTTTTGAAGAGGAATTGGCACTTGCAAAATTATCCGAGAATTTAACGGAATGCGGAGTTTTAATAAAAGGCGGGACGGCAAATTTTCGCTTTCCAAACGAACCCGCTTACCATAAAATTTTAGATTTAATCGGCGACATTTCCCTTTACAAAAATAAACTGCCAAGCGGCAGTCTAATCATTTATAACGGCGGGCACAAACTACACCACGATATACTAAAAAGCCTCTTATCTATAGGAAACCTCTAAAAACTCTCTTTGTAACACAATTCCACAGATTTGAGTTTTTAGAGACGACGGCGATCCTGCGAGCATTCGCCGCAGGATGACATTATCACCATAAAAACGCAGTTCGCCCATGTCGCTTAGTAGGTTCTGACGATTTCTTAACGAGTTCTTCATATCCTACTATAACGGTTAAAATAATTCTATATTGCCGCGTATGATTATTGAAAGAACTCCCAGCGAATTTGTGATACGACTTCCAATTAACGCCCAATTGGAGCAAATGCAAGATTTTATCGATTATTTGCGCTACAAGGAACTGACATCGGGCTACAGAACTCGTCAGCAAGAGGTCGATGAACTTTCCAGACAGATCAATAAAAATTGGCGGAACGGCAATAAAGACAAGTTTTCAGGTGCAAGATTGTGAAAATTGTGGTAGATACTAACATTGTGTTCAGTGCTCTGCTCAATTCCGATAGTCGAATTGGGCGATTGTTGTTAAATTCGAGAACTTGTTTTGAATTTTTTAGTTGTAAATATTTGAGAAAAGAAATTCAAAATCATTTGCCGAAAATTCGCAACCTTTCCAAATTGGGCGATGCCGAACTCAATGAATTGATAAGTCTTGTTGAAAGTCGCATCTTTTTTATAGATGAAGATTTGTTGCCTACAACAATCATAACCGAAGCACAGAGTCTGGTATCCGGAGTTGATTTTGATGACTTTGCTTTTATCGCTCTTACAAATTATTTGAACGGGCTATTATGGACTGGTGATAAAGTGTTGATTGCCGGATTGCAGAGAAAAGAATATCGGCAAGTGATAACGGTGCAAGAATTATGGACTAAATTAGAGAAATGGGAAACCGAAAATCCTCCGCAGATATAAAGGAAACCTCTAAAAACTCCCTTTGTAACACAATTCCACAGATTTGAGTTTTTAGAGACGACGGCGAGCCTGCGAGCATTCGCCGCAGGATGACATTATCACCATAAAAACGCAGTTCGCCCATGTCGCTTAGTAGGTTCTGACGATTTCTTAACGAGTTCTTCAGAGCCTACTGTAGTAAATGCCGAAAAACTCCAGCCTAATCATTATTCATAAAAGTTAGGAGTTTTTCATCCGACGGCAAACCTATATAATTCAATAAGTTAGAAGGTTCGCCCATGTCGCTTAGTAGGTTCTGACGACCTCTTAACGAGTTATTCAGAGCCTGCTACACATAGTTAATTCTTCATTTGCCAAGCGTCTAAGCGGTATGGAAAACGAAAATCAAGACAAAATGCTGCCGCGGGAGCGAATTTGCAACGGAGAACTTACAAAATTGTCGTCCGAAGACTTGCTCTGCGTAGTTTTGGGACGAGGTATGCAGGGTAAGAGCGTTTTTGCCCTCGCCAAGGAAATTTCAAACTTTTTGGAAAATCTCTCGCGAATGCCGACTTTGGAAGAACTTTCTCAGATTAAAGGTTTGGGACTTGCAAAATCGGCACAAATTCTCGCATGCTTGGAACTTTCAGGGCGATTTTTACTCGGTTTCCAAGATAAAGAGATTGTCTCGCCGGTAGATTTAATGCCTCAACTCGCTTTTATCAAACATTCAAAACAGGAAATTATGGTTTTAGTAACTCTGAGCGGCGGAAATCGAATTATAGGCATTCACACGCTGACAAAAGGTCTCGTAAATTCCACGCCCTTACAACCGCGAGAAGCATTTGCACCCGCTTTGGAAGACAGAGCGGCAGCGGTAATTTTTGCACACAACCACCCGTCGGGCGCCACCAAACCCAGCAACGAAGACCTCGCTTTAACCAAACGCCTCTGCGATTCGGGTCGCATTTTGCAAATTCCCGTTTTAGATCATTTGATAATCACCGCAAAAGGATTTTGCTGCTTGAGAGAAAGGTACGGCTATTTATTCCGTGATGTATAAAAAAGATTTTGTGGCGTGCCCCTGCCTACTGCCTTGTCTGTCGATATGCAGGGCTGGGTCGGCGAACTGCGGGATAATCGCCGTAATTTTTGTATTTTTAACCCAAAGGAATCCGATTTATGACTGAAAAAGAAAAATCAGCACAAGGTTTATTATATAACGCCAACTACGATTCGGAGTTAATGCGGGAACGCCGTTTTTGCAAAGCGATGTGTTACGAATACAATAATCTGCACCCCGATAAAATCGGGGAACGGGAAGAATTGATCAAAAAACTTTTTGGGAAAACGGGTAAAATATTTTTTATTGAACAACCTTTTATTTGCGATTACGGCTACAACATAGAAATTGGCGAGAACTTTTATGTGAACCATAATTGCACCATTTTAGACAGTGCAAAAGTAATTTTTGGCGACAATGTTTTTATCGGTCCCAATTGCGGATTCTATCCCCCGCAACATCCCATTGACCGGGCGGAACGAAATATTGGGCTGGAATATGCCTACCCCATAACCGTTGGGAACAATGTATGGATTGGCGGATCGGTTGTCGTTTTACCCGGCGTTACCATTGGAGACAATTCGGTTATTGGAGCAGGGAGCGTTGTTGTAAAAAATATTCCTGCAAATGTAGTTGCCGTGGGCAATCCTTGCCGAGTGATGCGGAAAATAGAGGCTGTAAATCCACAGTATAGCATAATATGACCCTCAAACGCCACTTATTCATTTCAAACCTACTCATCATTGCAGTGCCGGTGATTGCGTGGATTGTTGTAACTTCAGTGTTTAGGGTGGTTCTCCTTTATGGAACGGGGGTCGATTTTCCACAGCCCGATGAAGAGAAAAAAATTGTGGAAGAGCATTTTGTTTTGGTTACTACGGTTTGGCTTTCGGTGATAATTTTAATGGCGGCGATTATTTTTATCAATAATAGGTTTGTTATGGGAAAAATTGTGCGCCGTATTAAGCAAGACCACGAGCAATACGAAAACGACAGGCGCACACTGCTCGCAGGCATCTCTCACGATTTACGCACTCCGCTCGGCGCCATAAAAGCGTATCTCGAAGGAATTGAAACCGGAGTTGCAATTACCCCCGAAAAACGAGCCGCTTACTTTAGCGTTGTCAAAAGCAAAACAAACGAACTCGAACACATAATCAACCAATTATTTTTATTCTCAAAACTCGATATGGACGAATATCCGCTAAACCTGCAAGTTATAAATATTGGAGCCGCACTATCCGAAATGGTGGAGGAATTGGAAGACGAATACGAGAGCAAAGGTCTTGCGATTTCCATCAGAGAAAATAATGAAAAAATTGAAGTAAAAGCCGATGGCGAGTGGCTGCGCAATGTTATTGTGAATATTTTAGAAAATAGTGCGAAATATAAAACTGCCGAAACTGGGCATTTGCAGGTGGAGTGGTTTGCAAAGGATGGCTTTGTAGAAATTAAACTCACCGATGACGGTCCCGGAGTATCTCCTGAGGCACTTCCCAAACTCTTTGATGTCTTTTACCGTGCCGACCCCGCACGGAGCAGCAAAATAAAAGGAAGCGGTTTGGGACTTGCCATTGCAAGCAAAATACTCGAACGAATGGGCGGCAAGATATACGGCGAAATCTCCAAGCAGGGCGGTCTTGCGATAGTCATTCATCTTCCCACTCACCATTAGCCACTCCCCAAAATGCAATGCCGAGTAAAATTAACAAGGGAACGCGGTGTGGATAGAGCGCACCAAAAAAGTTGAAAGAGTAGAGAGTAAAGAGTAGAGAGTAGAGAGTAGAGAGTAAAGAGTAGAGGGTAAAGAGTAATAACTTTACACTTTTCACTTTACACTTTCAACTCCTGCACTGCCGAGTTATCCACACCCCACACCCCACACCCTATACCCCTGCACTGCAAAGTTTCTACCTTCCCCTATATGCCAAATAAAGTTCTTATCATCGGTGCAGGGGGCGTTGCCAATGTTGTAGCCCAAAAATGTGCACAAAACAGCGAAGTGTTCGGAGAATTGCTAATTGCAAGCCGCACGGAAAGCAAGGCAAAAACTATCGCAGAAAGAATTAAAAATATACCCGTTTCAACAGCAAAAGTAGATGCGGACAAATCGCAAGAAGTTGCCGCGTTAATTAAAGACTTTCAGCCGAAAATAGTTTTGAACATTGCACTGCCGTATCAGGACTTGGCGATAATGGATGCCTGTCTCGCAACGGGAACGAATTATTTAGACACCGCAAATTACGAACCGAAAGAAATTGCACACTTTGAATATTCGTGGCAGTGGGCTTATCAGGAACGGTTTAAGAAGGCTGGAATTTTAGCCTTGCTCGGTTCGGGCTTTGATCCGGGAATGACAAATGTTTATACTGCTTATGCAAAAAAACATTACTTCGATAAAATAGATACGCTCGACATAATAGACTGCAACAATGGCGACCACGGAAAAGCCTTTGCCACCAACTTCAATCCCGAAATCAACATTCGCGAAATAACGCAAAACGGACGATTTTACAAAAACGGAGAATGGAAAGAAATCCCTCCGCTATCGATTCGACAGGACATATCCTACCCTGAAGTGGCAACGCGCGGTTCTTATGTGTTGTTTCACGAAGAATTGGAATCGCTCGTAAAACACTTCCCCGAAATTGAGCAGGCACGATTTTGGATGACATTCGGCGATGAATATATTAAGCATTTAACCGTTTTGAAAAATGTGGGAATGACAAGAATTGACCCCGTGAAATTCAAAGGCACAGATATAGTTCCGTTAGAATTTTTGAAGGCGTTGCTCCCTGAACCTTCCTCACTCGGCGAAAATTATTCAGGAAAAACTTGCATAGGGTGTCAATTAACCGGAACTAAAAAAAATGCAAACGGTACAAAAGATGCAAACGGTGCAATACATGAAAAGCAAACCTATTTTGTGTATAATGTGTGCGACCACGCGGAGTGCTACAAAGAAGTTCAGGGGCAGGCAATCGCATATACAACAGGCGTTCCCGCAATGCTCGGTGCATCTATGGTATTAACGGGAAAATGGAGCGGAGCGGGCGTTTTCAATATGGAACAGTTCGACCCGGATCCGTTTATGGCAGAAATCGGTAAATGGGGTTTAGCGTGGAAAGAGATTTTTGGAGATGAGGCGCGGCTTGTTAATTAACAGACAAATTTACGGACGAATTTTGCGAATAATTCGCTTAGTCGCCTATATTCCGATGTTTTATTTTTTGTGGGAAGGCTACCTTTCACTTGCCGCAGGCACAGTTTCTGTTTTGCTCATAATCGCGTGGTATATGTCGTTCGTTGTGCGTTCGCAGGAAATTGAAAAACCGTATTATCAGTTGTGGCTTTCGTTTATTGAGGGATTAACCGCATTTGCGGTGATGTTGTGTATTTTTATTCGCGACACGCTGAACCCCGATGTTGAAGTAAAGACTATACTCGCCATCGGATGCGTTGTGATTTTGGCACGGGTTGTGTTGCGAACGCTTTTTTCGCTTGCGATTTTGCGTGAGGGAAAGCCATATTATTCCGGCGGTTTTTGGGCGAAGTTTTCGGTTCTAAGCATAAATGTTACGATGATTATTTACATACTCGATATTGAACATTATCAGCAGATTTCTATGGGCATAACTATGCTTTTGATTTTTGCGAGTTTGGTTTCCCTTTTATATTATTATTATCGCGACCCCGACCACCGCCGCCCGCTTTCCGTGGTAAATCAACTGACGATGAGCCGCATTGTTCTCACGCCGGTTTTTCTGTGGGTATTTTTTTACGACAATAATTTGAACTACCAAGATAACAGTTTGGTGTTTAAGGTTTTGGCATTTGTGATGGTTGTTGCATTTATGGTCACGGATTTTCTCGATGGGCATTTGGCGCGCAAGTGGGGCGAAGTTTCCACTCTGGGCAAATATTTAGATCCGTTCAGCGATAAAATTTCAAATATGACGGTTTTTTTATGTTTTTTGGCGAGTGATTACGCATCTGTATGGATGGTCGCGTTGATATATTTCCGCGAGGCAAGCGTTGAAACTTTGCGGACATTAGCCGCCGCCGAAGGCATAATAATTCCCGCACGCCGTAGCGGCAAGTGGAAAACAGCCATTCAAGGCACAGGCATTTTGATAATTTTAGTAGGAGCATTAGACCCGATTTTTCAAATTATTCCAAATTGGAACGCAATTTGGTGCTACCTGCCCTATTCGATTATGAGTTTCATCACTTTGGTGACCATTGTAAGCGGAATAGATTACTTTGTGGCAAGTAAAGATGTGCTCAAAAAATATGTGTGAAGTTGCGCGACTCGTCATTTTTGCCAAAAATTATCTATCTTCCCCAAAATGCCATTTTTTATAGTCCTTTTTCTTTGTGCCCTTACACAAGCCCAAGAACTAATGCCTATTGAATTAGAAGAACGCACTCAAATATCCGAAGATACAACTGCCACAGAAAGCGGTTGGATGATAGACCCATCAACAAACGACACTTTGGAATACCGAGCGGTAGATTTGGAATACAAAGTTCGCACACAAACCTTTAACCTCAACGACAAAGCACAACTCAAATATCGCACCGCCACACTCACGGGCGACACCGTGATTTACAAACAAAAAGACAAAACCATAGAAGTAATAGGCAACCCGATTTTTCGAGAAACCTCACAGCCGTCACTTGCATCATATAAAATGAGATATAATTTAAGTGCGAAAATAGGCGAAATTGTCTATGGCACAAGTTATATGGACAACCAGCAATTCAACGGCACAATTATAAAAGCCGTCACCATAAGACACCCGCCAGATACACTCGGCGGCGACACCACAAACGAACAACGATTCTTAATAGAGCGGGGCGATTTTTCCACCTGCTCCAATCCCGAACATCAGCACTACTCATTTTACGGCAGACGAATGGTGCTAAAACCAAAAGAGAGTGTCACCGCACGACCCGTAGTTTTGAATATGGGTGAAGTTCCCGTTGCAATTTTACCGTTAATGATTTCCCCGATGAAAAGCGGAAGACGGTCGGGCTTGCTTACTCCAAAATTTGGCGGCGACCAAGCACAAGGTTTTTTTATGAACAATTTGGGTTTTTATTACGCACCAAACGACTATTGGGATGCACAATTATATGCAGATGTTTTGGAAGGTTCGGCGGCAGATTTTAACAAGAGTTCCCTAAACGGCGACATCCGTTACAACAAAAGATACACGCTCGACGGCTTTGTAGATTTAACGGGTTATTGGAACAACGGCACACTTTGGCGCGACTACGACATTCACTTTAAGCACTCGCAAAACATTACGCCCGACCGCAGCAAAACGCTAAACGGCGAGGGTTCATTTGTCAGCCGCCAAAATCTGAGGCAAGAAAACGGAATAACCGAAAACACGGTATTAGACCAACAGGCAAATGCAGAAATGACCTACTACCAAAAAATCGGAGACAATAAAAATATAACCGTAAAAACAAGACAGGAATACAATTTGCAAACAGGGTTAATAATAAGACAAATTCCGGACATTCAATTTCGCGCATCCGGTGCATTATTTGACCAAGACCTTTCTGGAGAAAACATAGACCAACCGTTTTGGGAAAAAATCAATTACTCATACAACAACCATTTTAACAACAACATTCAACGCGCTCCCGACACCACAAAAAAAATAGACACCACCGCATATTACACGGGTTTCACAGACAACTTAAATTTTAACTGGACGGGAACCCTGTTCGATGTCCTCAACATAACCCCCGCCATAAACTTTACGGGAAATTGGACCGCACGCGAATACGCCGCACCTTCAAGCACCGACACCACCTCCGCACTCCTCACAAAACGGAGCAGCAAATTTGCCTTTGACCCTTCAAAATCGGAATACGGAGAATATTATCTAAAAGGAAACGGTTCAATTCAAGCCGCAACAAAACTATACGGAATTTGGCTGCCCGAATGGGGTCGCTTTGTCGGAGTCAGGCACACTCTTTCACCGACAATCGGCTTTATGTATGCACCCGATTTAGACACAAATTACCGCTTTTTCCCACACCCCTCGCTTGGGCAAAGTGCATTTCAAGAAAAGCAACAAACCGTATCATTTCGCTTGGGAAACGACTTCGATATGAAATACCTTTTGGTAAGCGCAGACACCGCAAGTGAAGGTAGCGACCTCGACGATTACAGCAAAAATTTACGCATTCTCAACAGCACCCACTCAACTTCATACAACTTTGCGGCGGACTCATTTCAATTCGCCCCGATAACTTCCACATTCGGCATTCAAGTTTTGGAAAACTACATATTCTCAATAAACACCACGCACGATTTTTACCACCGTTTTCTCACCGACAAGAAAAAAATCCGTTTCCCCGAACTCACAAAATGGAACTACGGACTTTCCCGCAGGTTCTCTTGGTCGGGCGATTTTAACGCGGGTCTCCCCAAAAAAAATGAAAAATATGAAGTCAAAAATTGGAGTGCCGCCGTCGATTACAACTTCTCATATTCAAGCACGCGCGTGGGCAAAGAACTCTTTCGCGATGACATAAGCCACTATGCAATTTTTTCCGCCGCCCTTTACCCAAGCCGAAAATGGTCTCTCCAATACTCCTCGCAATACTCCTTTGAAGAGGCGCAATTCACCTCTCACTCCCTGCAATTCTACCGCGACCTGCACTGCTGGAAAATGGACTTCACTTGGCGACCCGTAGGTGCCGCCGCAGGCTGGAGTTTTGCAATTTATGTCCTCGACCTGCCAGATGTGCGTTTAAGCGCAAGCGACACAAAAGACTATTAGCGGGGGCGTTCCCCCTGCACCGAGCAACCGAGACATCGCAGGTTGTGTAGAGGGAGTGCGGAGCACGGAACTGAATGCAACTATGTATCTGCCTAAGGGGACATCCCTTAAAAACCCCGTTGCTATAGTAATCTCAGAAGAACTCCCTCAAACTTTATCTCATAAAATAAGGAGTTCTTCAGAGACGACGGCAATAAGCATATCTGCCCTATTAAAAAGAAATTGAGATAATCTGTATATACAATGGCAGAAAACCACTTAAATTTGCATAAAAACACGGTTCGCCCGTGTCGCTTAGAGAACCTCTATCAACCACTTATGAGGTTAATAGAGGCTCTCTATAGTAATCTCGTTCCCAATTTGACAATTCTCCAAAAATTTTCTATATTTGCACCCTATGAGAGAAGGTATACATCCGGAATATCGCAAAACTGTGTTTGTAGATGCAAATACGGGTAAAGAATTTGTAACCCGCAGCACGAGAAAAGTGGGCGAAAAACGCAACATAGAAGGTGAAGACTATCAGGTTATCTCGGTGGAAATCACATCCGATACGCATCCCTTCTGGACAGGCAAAATGCACCATCTTGATACTGCAGGTCGTATTGACCGCTTTAACAAACGCTTTAACGGGCAAATTGTGGGCGCAAAAAAGAAAACCCGCAAAACCGTTTCGGCAGAAGAAACCGAAGAATAAAAAATACTCGCCGCGAGCACGAGTATGGCTCAAAAATGTTCCACCCGTTAGCCATAGGTAACCACTATTAACCTCATAAGAGGTTGGTAGAGGTTACCAAGCGACATGGGCGAACTGCGTTTTTTTATGCAAATTTGAGTAGTTCGCCGTCGTCTCTAAAAACTCCAGTCCCGCCTTCGCGGGAATGACGACCAATCCTTATAGTGCAATGCTAAACGGGCGAATATTGTTCGCCCCTACGGAAGGGCGGCATAAATGCCACCCCTACAATGATACGGGCGGGTTAAAAACCACGCCCCTACAAACTCTACTCCCCACTTTCAACTTTACTCTCTACTCTCTACACCCCTGCACCGCCAAGTTCTCCACACCCCACACCCTACACGCCACACCCTATACCCCTGTACTGCAAAGTTTCTACATTACCAAAAATTTCGAGAGGTGTTTATGGAAAAAACTTTTGCTATGATAAAGCCAAATGCGGTGCAGTCCGGGCTTGCAGGGCGCATTATTGCAAGATATGAATCGGCACGGTTGTCTGTGGCGGCGATTCGTTTAAAACAGATGACAAAGGCTGATGCCGAAGGTTTTTATGCCGAGCATATAGGAAAGCCGTTTTTTGCGGAATTGGCACAGTTTATGACGAGCGGGGTTTCTATTCAGTTGGTGCTTGCAGGTGAAAATGCAATTGCAAAGGTGCGGGCGATTAACGGAGCAACAAATCCTGCAAAAGCGGAGCCCGGAACAATTCGTTATGACTTTGCAACTTCTATGACGGAAAACGCGGTGCATTCCTCCGATGGTCCGGAAAGTGCGGCACGGGAAATTGCATTTTGGTTTAAGCCCGAAGAGATTTTTGAATATGAGGCGAATGACCAAAGAGCAAAATCAGTTCTCTGATTTATGAATTTTAAGACAATTCTCTCGCCTATGCAAGGCGTTACGGATTTGCCGTTTCGCCGTTTGTGCAGGGAATTATCGGGAGGAGGCGCACGCTTTGTCTCGGAATTTCTTTCCACCGATGGTTCAACTTTTTTGACAAAAATAAATTTGAGAGCACTTCGTTTTGATAACGAAGAAAAACCGTTTTGCGTTCAGTTGTTCGGAATTTTTCCGCAAAAATTAGCGGATGCGGCGGTGCAGGTTGAGGAATTTGGTGCAGATTTTATTGAGTTGAATGCAGGTTGCCCAGTACCGAAGGTTGCGAGGAAAGGCGGAGGAGCGGGACTTTTGCTCAATTTGCCGAATTTGAAAAATATTTTGAAAACTATGAAAGCGGCAGTGAAAGTTCCGTTATTTTTGAAGTGCAGAATAGGGTGGGATGAAAATTCAATTTGCATTGACGAGGTTTTGAAAATTGCAGAAGGCGAGGGAGTTTCTCAACTGACAATACACGGAAGAACGAGGGTTCAGGGATATAAGGGTTTGGCGAATTGGAATATAATCGGCGAAATTGCAAGCAAGGCAAAAATTCCCGTTATAGGGAACGGCGATATTAACAGCGTGGAGAGTGCTTTGCGTGCGGTGCAGTCTTATGGTGTGGCGGGAGTGGCGATTGGGAGAGGTGCGTTGCATAACCCTTGGCTGCTCGGAGAAATCGCTTGCGAACAACGCCGAAAAATTTCCGTGAAAGAAGTTTGTTCTGCGGTTTTACGATATGCGGAACTTATGCGGGAAGATGGTTTGAACGAGGGACAAACTCTGGGTAAGTTAAAGCAATTTTCGGCGAGGTTGTGTAAGAGTTTTGAACCTTCTGTCTCGGAATTTCGTTTGCAACTTTTACGGACAAATAACTATGAAGAATTTTTGCAAATTTGGTTAAAATTTCGCGATGTATGCGACACTTCTCAAATACGGTTTAACCCCGACCGCTTGCAAAATCTCAACGGTCAGACGATTGACGAGTTGGAATTCGGCAAACAGTTTAGGTAGAGGTTGTGTCATTCCCGCTTGCACTGCCAAGTTTCTCCACACCCTACACGCCACACCCTATACCCACTTCTCCCATACCCTATCCACAATTAACTACTTTACTTACTAATAGGAGATATGAAAATGACAGAAAGCAAGAGATTGACAAATGATGTCGGTGCACCGGTGGCTGACAATACAAATTCAATAACAGCGGGGGAACGCGGGGCGATGACTTTGCAAAATCCTTGGTTTATTGAGAAGTTGGCACATTTTGACCGAGAAGTGATTCCCGAACGGAGAATGCACGCTAAGGGTTCGGGTGCATTCGGAACATTCACAACAACGCACGATATTACAAAATATACTAAAGCGGCTTTGTTTTCACAAGTCGGCAAAAAGACCGAGACTTTTGTGCGCTTTTCAACGGTTGCAGGTGAGCGCGGTGCGGCAGATGCGGAGCGCGATATTCGCGGCTTTGCGGTTAAATTTTACACGGAAGAGGGGAATTGGGATTTGGTCGGAAACAATACACCCGTATTTTTTTTACGAGACGGTTTGCGCTTTCCCGATTTGAATCACGCCGTAAAACGCGACCCCAAAACAAATATGCGTTCTGCACAAAACAATTGGGATTTTTGGTCGATGCTCCCCGAAGCCTTTCACCAAGTTACCATAGTTATGAGCGACAGAGGCATACCTGCGACTTATCGCAATATGCACGGATTTGGAAGTCATACTTTTAGTATGATTAACGCGAAAAATGAAAGAGTTTGGGTGAAGTATCATTTACGAACCGAGCAGGGGATAAAAAATTTAAGCGATAAAGAGGCTGAAGAATTGGTCGGTAAAGACAGAGAAAGTCATCAGCGCGATTTGTTTGAATCTATTGAGCGCGGGAGTTTTCCAAAGTGGAAATTTTATATTCAAGTTATGACGGAGGAGCAGGCGAATAAGCATAAAGAAAATCCGTTTGATATTACAAAAACTTGGAGTCATAAGGAGTTTCCGTTAATAGAAGTAGGAATCTTAGAACTCAACCGCAATCCTGAAAATTATTTTGCGGAAGTTGAGCAGGCGGCGTTTAATCCTGCAAATGTGGTGCCGGGTTTGGGTCTTTCACCTGATAAACTTTTACAGGCAAGACTATTTGCTTATGGCGATGCTCACCGTTATCGTTTGGGTGTAAATCACAATCTCATTCCCGTTAATGCCGCAAAATGTCCGGTTCATTCATACCACCGCGACGGGCAAATGCGCACCGACGGTAACTATGGCGGGGCGGTCGGCTACCAGCCCAACACTATAGGCGAGTGGGAGGAGCAAAAGTCATACAAAGAACCGCCGCTCGAAATTCGCGGGGCGATGGATTCTTACGAACCCAAAGACGATAAGACCGATGATTGTTTTTATCAAGCCGGTGATTTATATCGCTTGCTCACGGAAGACAAGAAAACGGTGTTGATAGAGAATACTGCGGCAAATATTTCGTCTGTCACAAAAAACATTAAACTGCGCCACGCCGCTCATTGCTACACCGCAGATAAGGATTACGGTGAACGGATAATTAAGGCATTAGGACTTGATTCGGATGAAGTGGTAAAGTTATCGAAGTTGTCTCACGCGGAATTGATGAAAGCGACGAGATAAAATTTATTCCTTCTGCCCAAGAGATTTCGGTGTTTGTTCCGAGAAGTTCGCCGAGAACTTTTTTTGGAGAAATGCCGTTTTCTCTCAGCGTGCAAATTCCCGTTGAACCATCGCGCTTGCTCAATTTTTTGCCGTTTTTGTCAAAAATCAAAGAGTGATGTATAAACTCCGGCATTTCGCTTCTTCCTAAAATTTTTGCGAGTGTTATTTGCTTTTCTATTGAATCTTTTAAGTCTTCTCCGCGAACTATTAAATCGATATTTTCTTCAAAGTCATCAACCACCACCGCAAATTGATATGTCCATTGGTTAAAGATGTCTTTTACGGGAAAATTTATGTTTTCTGATGCAAATATAATTTTCGGGTTGTCTGTTAAGAGGTTCGCAGTCGTCTCTGAAAGACTCTTTGTTTTATGAGATAAAGTTTCGGAGATTACTTTATAAAGTAGTCCCCTATCTTGCAAAATTTTGAGATATGCCTCGTATATGTCGTTTCTCTCGCTTTGAACGCTTTCACTTTCCCATTCAAATCCGAGCCATTCCAAATCTTTTTTTATTGTGTCGGTAAAATGTTGAGTGCATCTTTTGCGGTCGTGATCTTCTATGCGCAAATGAACGCTTGCTCCCCTCGCTTTTGCAACTGCGGAAACGCAAAGTGCACTCCAAATATGTCCCTTATGCAAATATCCCGTTGGGCTTGGAGCAAATCTGGTTTTCATATATTTTAACTTAATCTTTCTATTTCTTTTTTAATTTCTAAAATTACTTCTTTGTTGGCAATTTCCCCATCAAGACTGAAAACAACAAACACTTTTCCGCCAAATTTGTCTTCAAAATCGGCAAAACTTGCTTTCATTCTTTCGGTTGCAGAATAATTGCCGAAATTTGCCTTTGCCGTAACGGGTTTTATCTGAATGCCTAATGCTTTGCTGCCAACTTTTGCAACATAATCAATATCGCCTGCGTGGTCGAGTTCAGGGTTGCTTTCTTCAAAAGTGATTGTTGAAAAAATCTTTGCCAAACCATCATTCACCACTGATTTTTCGCGCAAAAAGCCGTCAAAAGTGCGATTAATTGTCAGATTGTAAATATAATCTATGCAATCTTGCAAAGTCAGTTGGCTAAATGCTGCCTGCCATTCGGGAATAACCACTTCTGTGATTTTTTCGTGAAGGCGTTCGCCGAGTTCTGTGATAATTTGAGGATTATTTCTTAAAATATCATTGATTATAATATTTCCCATAATTATAAAATTGTAGTTGCTTTTTCATATAAATTTGTGAAACAATTTTGTCGCAATCTAAATTTTGTGCCGTGATTATGCCCTGTTCGAGCATCAAAATCAACTAAAATATTTCCGTTTTCAAGTTCTTTTAAGAAACCGTCAAAACTGAATTTTTGCAACATTGTAACCTTGGAATATTTATAAAATTCAATGCCGTCTTCTTTCTTAACTTCGGCTTGTACATAAAAGCAGTTCAGCAATTTTGTTCCTGCTTTATTTGCTAAATCGTCAAAACCCCAATATGGTTGTGGGTTTAATTCGCTTAATCCAATGCGTTGTTTGACCTCTTTTAGCCAATCTTTGTGAGTGTCAGATACTTTGGTATGGTCAAATGAAATCAATACTTTTCTGTTCTCGCGGTCAATTTTTACCATAAATCCGCGGTCGCTTGGCGAATTTCCGTGAATTGTTTGGCGAAAACTCATTTCATCACCTGGATATTTTTTCCCGGCATCTTGGTGTTGCCAACCATAATTTAACAGTAAAACTTGCGGGACAAATTTTACCGCTCTTGGCGAAGGCTCTATGTGAAACAAAGTTGTCAAAGAAGTTGTATCAATTCTTTGCGATTTCAATTCCCACTCGGCAGCATTTGGAATAGGCAAATTGTTTTCTTCAATGCCCAACAAGTCTTCGAGTGTGTTTACAACTCCACCGGCATTTCCTTTACGACCGTTTTCAATCCAACCTTGCTCGGCAATTTTGTGGAACTCTTTAATGAGATTTTCTTTTGT
This sequence comes from Fibrobacterales bacterium, assembly GCA_025997455.1. GTDB lineage: Bacteria > Fibrobacterota > Fibrobacteria > Fibrobacterales > Fibrobacteraceae > BNUP01. The sequence continues at coordinate 29,693 of BNUP01000005.1, forward strand.
ATATAACTGCATATTAATCAAATAATTGAAGTGTTTTAAATTTTAATAATTCGCTCTGTATTTTATTTTTTGCAATACGTTTTTCAGCCATTTCGCAATAATCTGGCGATAATTCAATGCCAATATAATTGCGTTTTAAACCCATTGCAACAATGGCAGTTGTTCCACTTCCCATAAATGGGTCGAGTATAATTTTAGCATCTGTTGAGCCTATAATTCTATCAATTAAAGCAACCGGAAAAGGTGCGGGGTGTCCATTTTTCATTTCTTGCGTAAATTCCCAAACATCGCCAACTCCGTTTGACTTTGGAATAAGTTTAAAATCAGGTTTGGCTATCAAGTAAATAACTTCGTAGGTTGGTAAAAAATAACCGGGATTAAAATTTATTCCGCCTTTGCGCCTCCATATAATAATCTGTCGTATAGGAAAATTACCCACAATGTCTTGTCTATCTTGCAACAACCCATCTTGAACACGCCATTTGTGGTTATAAAAAATTGCACCATCATTTTTGATTAGTCGAAACATTTCTGTTAAACAATCAAATTGCCATTTTACATATTTTTCGTGTGGCATATTGTCGTCATAATGGCTGTAACCATTTTGCAAAGCGGCATGTGCCCATTTTCCGCTCGTGGTACAAGGTTTCATTCCGTTGCCGGTTGAATTTTTGAGATTGTAGGGCGGTGAAGTTACAACCAAGTCAACAGAACTACTTGGCATCTCTTTCATAACTGTCAAACAGTCACCGCATATAATTTTATCTAAATATTGTACTAAACTTTCTTTCATAAATTATAAATGTAGAAAATTTTTTATATGTTCTTTACACTTGCTTTGCGAGTTTTGTTATTTTTCCCTCTCCTTCCTAACTTTCCATTCGTTATATGCAGTGCAAGTGCCGTAAAGTATTATAATTAAGAGAATTGTTGCAAGTATATTATTAAAGGGATTGTATTTCCAATGCACAACTTTATCTAAATATAAATGCAAAAATTCGATTAAAACGCTGTGTAAAAGGTATGTGTAAAAACTTGCTTTGCCGATTTTGCGAATCCATTTGAGCGACAAAACTTGCACGAATAAACCGCGATTATTAGCGAGCAAAACCACAAGTATGCAGTAGAGCAGAGGGGAAATTATATGATAAGAATATTGCGAATTTATAAAGTGCAATGCGTGGGAATGCGTTGAGTTGAGATATAGCAAAATGCATACCGTTAAAATGGCGGTATCGTTAAAAATTGCTTTTTTGGGCAAAGGAATTTTGCCGTTCAAAAATAGTCTGCCGAGCACAAGTCCGCAAAAAAATTCAATTCCTCGCAGGGCATTTGGCAACTCACCAAAATAATTTATACACAGAATTAAAATTACCCAAAAAAACAAAAACATTCCCCATAAAGAAGAACTCATTGTTTTATGAGATAAAGTTTGCGGGAGTTCTTTTGAGATTACTATATGACCGGGGTTTTTAAGGGGGCGATTGGTGAGCGAAGTCGAATCTGCCCCCTTAGGCGGACACATCGTTGCATTCAGTTCCGTGCTTCGCACTCCCTCTACACAACCTGCGATGTCTCGGTTGCTCGGTGCAGGGGGAACGCTCCCGCTTTCATAATAGACATTTAACATTTTGCAAAATGCAGGAGTAAGTGAATAACACAAAAAAAATACCGATAATGTCCAAGACGGTTGGTTTAGGTGAAAACCCAAATTCGGAACAAAAGTCCATAGCAGCGAAATGTGTAAGGCGAGCGTTTTTAATGCAAATTCTGGGTTGTCTAAAATATGAGTTCGGTAGATGGTAATTGCAAAAATTAACAGAGTGCAAACGATATGCAAAGGATAAAGTCGAAAGAATCGTTCTTTCATAAAATTGCCTATTCGAGGAATGCGATTCGGATTGCCGAAAATAACAGAGTAAATAAATCCGCTCAGCACAAAAAATACCGATGCGTTAAAAACAGGTGTAGATGTCGCAGAAAAAAGTGTGCTGTTTTTTGCGTAAGTTAATAAATCCGAAGTTGAAAAATGCAACAATACAATATTGAGCGAGGCAAGCAATCGCAGTCCGTCGAGTGCGGGAAAATACGGCTTCAACCAACTATCCTACTGATGTAATTGAATCTTCGCGGGTCACTGTTTCTCCAAAAATTTATTTATTCCAAATGCCGCCCGCCTGCCTTCACCCATTGCAAGAATAACGGTTGCCGCTCCGAGCACAATATCGCCGCCTGCGAAAACTTTGTCCATAAATGTTTGGTTGGTTTCGGGGTTGCTAATTTCAATATTGCCGCGTTTATTTGTTTTTAGTTCGGGAGTTCCCTGACTTATCAGAGGATTTGAGGAATTTCCTATTGCAACGAGTACCGTATCAACGGGTAATTCAAAGGATTCGCCTTCTAATTTTACGGGACGGGGACGACCTTTTTCATCGGGGTCGCCGAGTTTGTAGCGGTCTATTAAAAGCGACTTTACAAAACCTTTTTCATCGCCCAAAATTTTATTCGGATTTTGCAAGTAGCAAAATTCCACGCCTTCTTCCTGTGCGTGATGAACTTCCTCTGCACGAGCGGGCATTTCCGCTGCCGTTCTGCGGTAGATTATGCGAACTTTTTCCGCACCCAAACGAACGGCGATTCTTGCGGCATCCATTGCTACATTTCCGCCACCCAAAACCGCAACTTGTTTTCCTTCCCAAAGCGGAGTGCTCGGCGTTTCGACCTCGCGATTTGGAGAAATTATATTTTCATAAGCACGCATTAAATTTGCACGGGTTAAAAATTCATTCGCCGAAAAAACACCGTTTAAGTCTTCACCGGGTATTCCCATAAATAGCGGGAGTCCTGCACCCGTGCCCACAAAAACAGCATCGAATTTATCTTTTTGTATCAGGTCGGCGAGTTTGCGAGTGCGCCCGACAACAAAATTCGTTTTGAATTCTACGCCCATTTTTTTTAATGTTTCTATCTCTTTATCAACTATGGAATTTGGCAAACGAAATTCGGGAATGCCGTATCGCATAACTCCGCCCAATTTATGAAAAGCCTCAAAAATTGTGACCGAATGCCCTTCTCTGCGGACATCTGCCGCAACGACTAAACTTGCTGGTCCCGAACCTACGACTGCAACTTTTTTTCCCGTGTTCGGTTTGACTTCTGGAATTTTCACCGAGCCGTTCTCGCGTTCCCAATCCGCCACAAATCTTTCCAATCGTCCGATAGCGACCGATTTTTCCACATCTTTTAACGAAATTCCCACAATGCATTTTTTTTGACACTGCTTTTCTTGCGGGCAAACACGACCGCACACAGCAGGCAAAAGCGAGGTCTCTTTAATTTTATCTATTGCACCTTGAAAATCTTCATTTGCAATTTTTTCTATAAATGAAGGTATATTTATGCGGACTGGGCAACCTTCTATGCATCCCGGTTTTTTGCAGTTCAAACAACGCAAGGCTTCGGTTTTCGCTTCCTTTGCCGAGTAGCCGATTGCGACTTCATCCATTGTTTTTGAACGGACTTCCGGTGCGAGTTCCGGCATTTTTTGCGGTGCAATGGCGAGTCGTTCTTTTGTTGTTAAAGGCATAGTGGGGAAGGTAGAAAGTTTGCACGCGGCGTTGCAAGTTGGGGTATGGGGTGTAGGGAGTGGGGTGTGGAGAACTCGGCTGTGCAAGAGTTGAACGAGAAAAGTGAAAAAAGGAAAGCACTATAGTTGAAGGATTCAAAAGAAACTGTTTTTGGCAAAATTTCCGGAACGCTTAGGGCGGGAATAAAAATTCATCTGTGCTAACGATTTAATAAATAATTAACCGCCCATTAACCCTTATTTAACGCTCGCATTCTAATTTTCTCCAATGAACACAACAAGGAGTTTAGAATGAGCATCGCCAAAGCCGTAGTAGGTCGCCCCGTCCTGACCGTAGTCGTATTTTCACTCATATCCATAGCCGCGTTGTTCTTGATTCCGAATGTGGCGATTGATATGCTGCCTGAGATAAAAGTGCCTATGGTTATGGTTTATACCACTTATCCCGGAGCATCGCCCGAAGTTGTGGAGAACGCTGTCACCAAGCCAATCGAAGAGGGACTCGCAAATACAGCAGGAACAAAATCCATTAAATCGAAATCGCAGGAGCAGGCGAGTATCGTGTTTTTGGAGTTCGATTACGGAGTTGATTTGGATCAAAAGATGAATCTTGCACGGGAAAATTTGGATAAGGCACGGGGTGATATTCCGCAAGAGGCTACACCTATGTTAATGCAGTTCGACCCGTTCTCCGACCCGATTTTGCACATTGCCGTGCGAGGAAACGGGATTGAGCAAAACGAGTTGCGAAAACTCGCCGAGGATATGGTTCAAGACAGGTTAAAGCAAGTAGATGGAGTGGCACAGGTGAGTGTGGAGGGCGGACAAACGGCTGTGGTGCGAGTGGATATTAGCGCGAATCGGTTGGAGGCATACAGCGTTACTCTTACGGAAATTGCGGGAGCGCTCGCGGCACAAAATATGGAATTGGGAGCGGGATATATCAAGGACAACGCTACGGATTATGCGATTAAAACAACGGGAGAATATACGGGTGTGGAAGACATCGCAAAAACTGTGATACGAAAAATAAACAATGCCGAAATACAATTGCGCGACATTGGCGATGTTTATTTGGGCTACCCTGAGGAAACTGCGAGCGTTTATATTAACGGTGAAAAAGGCGTTTATGTTTCGATTGTAAAGCAGAGCGGGGCGAACTCCGTTGCGGTTGCCAACCGAGTATATGACAGGATAGAAAAAATAAAGCGATTGCTCCCTCCGTCGGTGTCGCTTGAGATAACACAAGATACCACCCTTGAAACTCGTGCGATGATTAGCGAACTTATAAATTCAGCCATTCAGGGTATTGTACTTGCAATGCTTGTGTTGCTTTTATTTTTACGGAACATTCACAGCACTCTTATTGTGGGTTTTGCGATTCCATTTTCGTTTTTGGTCACTTTATTGGTGATGAGCCTCACGGGAATAACCATCAATATGATGACGCTCACGGGCTTGATTTTGGGGCTTGGAATGACGGTAGATTCTTCCATTGTGATTATAGAGAGCGTTTATAAATATCGCGAGCGGGGCGAGTCGCTTTCGGTTTCTGCTGTGCTTGGCGGCGAGGAGGTTATGTCTTCGCTCATCGCATCTACCCTTACAACTTTATCTGTATTTTTGCCGGTGATTTTGTTCAAAAGTCAACTCAATATTATAGGCGTAATGGTGGAGGATTTAATTTGGACAATTGTGATTTCTTTGGTATCGAGTTTGTTTATCGCAATTTTTTTAGCACCCGTGCTCGCAAGTAAATATTTGCCTCTGTATTCGAGAACGCAAAAACCGCTGCGAAATTTTATTTTGGTATTTTTAGACAAACACATTGAAAACGCAATTGCAGGTCTTGCCAAAGTTTATCGCAAGGGATTGTGCGTTGCACTAACGCATAAGTTGATGACGATTATTTTTGTTCTCGCATCTTTTACAGGTTCAATTTTAACTATCGGCAAACTGCCGATACAACTTATGCCGGATATGGACGAAGACCAACTTTCGATGAGTGTAACAATGCCGATGGGCACGCCTTACGAGACAACGCTAGATGCAATGCTCAAATTAGAATCATACGCCCGTGCAGAAATTAAAGGCGTGAAAAGTGTGATAGCAACCGTTGGCAGTCAGGGAATGTCTTTTGACGACAAAGGCACATACACGGGAGATTTAGCCGTAAAACTTACGCTTGGTAAGGAATATGACGGCAACGAGGCAGCCAAGAAAAAACTGCGTGCGCATTGGAACGAATTCCCGAACACGGTTTTCTCCTTTGGTGCGGGAATGATGGGTGATAACCCGGACATAAGCATAATTCTCCACATTGAGGACATAAAAGAGGGTTTGGAAACAGCGAGACAAGTTGTTAAGTTAGTGGGCGACAGCGTGCAGGGAGTGAATGATTTGATGATGGATGTGAATGATGGTTTGCCGCAACTCGTGGTGAATATAGACAGGTCACGAGCATATAATTTCGGGTTGAATATCGCATCTATAGCGAGTGAAATATCGGCTGCGATGGGAGGAGTGAAGGCTACAAAATTCCGCACCGCGGGAGATGAATACGATGTGGTTTTGATGCTTGCCGAAGGCGATCGTCAAAAAATTCCCGACCTCGATAAAATTTTAGTGCGTTCGGGCGATGGTTTGCTTGTGCCTGTCTCGAATTTTGCCACACTCGATAAAGGTTTTGGTCCCGTGAGCATTCCGCGCGAAGACCAGATGCGGGTTATCCGAGTTACGGGTAATATGCAAAAAGGCTATGAGTCGGGCGATGCCGAAATTAAAATTCAGGAACTTCTAGATAGGCAGGGAATCGCATTCCATTTTGACGGCGAAAACGCAGAGATACAAAAAATGATGCAGACATTTTTACTTGTTATTGTGCTTGCACTGCTGCTGATTTTTGGAACTATGGCGGGGCAATATGAATCGTTCAAAGATCCGTTCATCAACTTTTGCACCATTCCGCTGATTGTGCTTGGCGTAGTTGCGATACACATTATTACGGGGCAAACTCTGAGTGCATTTACTATGATGGGATTTGTGATGCTCGCAGGCATTGTGGTTAATAACGGCATTCTTTTGGTGGATTATACGAACACGCTTGTGCGGCGCGGTGTGCCTGTTTTTGAGGCGGCGTTAGATGCGGGAGAAAACCGCTTGTGCCCAGTATTAATGACTGCCCTCACTACGATTTTAGGACTTGTGCCGATGGCGTTTTTCCCCGGAGCATCTGCCACGATGACACAGCCTATAGGCTTAGCAATTATCGGCGGTTTGGGGTCTGCAACCTTGATCACGCTGTTTTTTATTCCTGTGCTGTATGCGGTGGGGCATGGGGGTAAAGATCCTCAAAATACCGTTTCATAGAATCTTTTAATGCAACCGACAAAAGCGGTGGCACGGCATTTCCAATTTGCAAATTTTTATCGCTCCTAGATCCGTAAAAAATATAACTATCCGGGAAACTCTGCAACCTCGCTCCCTCGCGGGTAGTAAGTGCTCTCGGTGCTTTCGGATGGATGCACCGAGAGGAAGACGGAGTGCCCAGATTTCGGGTAATGGTAATGCTTGGTCTGTTCCACCATAACCTGCAATAGGTATTAGCAAAACCGCTTGTCGGTCTTAAATCTTTTGGCAAATCGGCAGGGGTACCGCCATCAGGCAAAGATTCCATCAATCGAACAAGTTTTGGATTGTTATTCGGAGCATTGTGGTTTTGCAATTTATCGGGGGAGTTTATTCGCATTTGTTTTTGAAACTCATTTTGCGGTTCGCTTTGATAATCAAAACTCTCTTCGCCGCTTTTGATAAAAGGCAAGTCGCTAATGGCATCCGAAAGTGTTAAATAGGGTTTTAATTTCTGCGTAAAAAGAGAATCGCTGTTTTCAGAAGATGAATGCGTTGGTTCCGGGTATTGAAATTTATTTTTTCCTTTTGTTCCTACAATAATCACTCGCTCCCGAATTTGTGGAATACCATAATCAGCAGTGTTTAAAACTTTATGGATAACAAAATAGCCCAGAGTTTCAAATAACGAAACAATATCAGCAAACAATTTACCGCCTTGCATAGAAAGCAAACCTGTAACATTTTCAAACAAAAATGCTTTGGGTTTTAATTCTTTAAGAACCCTGTAATATTCCTGAAAAAGTTTTGCCCTTGGGTCATCGGCAGATCGTTTGCCTACTGTAGAATAGGCTTGGCAAGGCGGACCGCCTACAAGCAAATCAATATAACCTTTTTTTATTCCAAAATCTTTTTGTAAATCTGTAATTCCAAATTCTTCCACAGGCTTGCAATAGACTTTAACTGCCGGATGATTGAGTTCATAAGCATGTGCCATATTGGGCAAAATTTCGTTTGCTGCGACAATTTCAAAATCGTCATCATGAGCAAAGCCATAACTAAGCCCGCCTACACCGCAAAATAAATCTATGATTTTGATTTTTTTCATAGAGAAGAAATTTCTTTATATGACGGGGGATTTTCAGTTAATTTCCATACAAAATAATTTTGGTCTATATTAAAAACCGTCTGACCTTCCATCTGTTGCCGAGTAATCCAATTTACATCGCTCTCTTCAATCTCATCTATATTCACAAAAGCAACTTGCCCGTTAAAGAAATCAAAATGCACTACCATTGATGTGATATTTTCTTCCCTACGAATTCTCCTTGCCTCTAAAACTTTATGTTGTTTTAATTTGACAAAGGATTGTTTTATAATGGTATTACAAAAAACATCAATGTTATCCAACCGAATTTCGGAGACAACTAACTCGTCTATTTTCTTGACGATTTCGATTAACCGATTATTTAACAATTCAATATAGGCGTAGTCAATCGTGGGAGCGACATCTTTTGCTGAAAAAAAGTTTTTGACCTCATTCTTGTTTGAGAACCCGAGTTTTGTTCGGTATTCCTTGAAATAGTCGGTGGTAATATTTGTCATAGTTCAAATATAGAAAAAAAGGGTGCAAGGGACACTGTGCCACTATGCAAGATTTAATAAATAATTAACCGCTTGTTCACTGCAATTTTATTTGCCTTTTTTAGTTTTGCTCTTAAGAAATAATCAAGGAGTTGAGTTATGAATGCAAATCAAATTTTTACGGCAATTGTGCTTGCGTTTTCGCTTGCTGTGTTTGCACCAGCCCAAGAGACGGAGCGACTCTCTATGACCGTGCAAGAGGCGGTGAATTATGCACTCGCGGGCAGTTATCAACTTAAAAGTGATGCGATTGATGCTAAAATAAAAAAACGCAGCAGTGATTATGCAAAAAATGTATTTTTGCCTTCGGTTTCGGTGAGTGCGGGGGTGATTCGTTCTAATGAACTTGGGAGTGAAGTCGTGAATATGATGGATCAAACGGGGTCAAAAGCAAGGGAGGGCGACAAGTGGATGTATAGCGTTCCCGGGATAAATGTTTCGTGGGCGTTTAATATGTCTATGCTTGAAAATATAAAAATTGCACACGCAGAATATGAGGCACAACTTATCACGAGTGAGGAGTTAAAAAAACAAACGGAACTCAATGTGCGTAAAAAATTTTATGCGCTTTTGGTGGCGCAAGAGAGTTTATCACTGCAAGAGGCAAGTCTTGAAAACGCCAAAGACAGGGCGGAGCAAGCACAAAAGAATTTTCAAAACGGAAGAATTTCGCAACTCACTCTTTTGCAGGCACAGGTGGCATACAGCAACCAAAAACCGCAGGTGCTCAGTGCACGGCAGGCGATTGAACTTGATCTCGATGACTTCGCTTTTTTGCTTGGTCTAAAAGCCGGAACAAAAATACAAGTCGACGGTTCAATGGAAGTGGCGTATCAAGAAATTGATGCGGATAATTTACTCGCAAAACAAATCAATTCGCGACTCGATTATCAATTGCTGCTCAAAAATAAGGAGGCTTTGGGGTTGCAAAAAAAAGCCTTGGGAATGCAGTCTTTTTTACCGACTCTGCAAGTCGATTGGAATTTGCAGCCGGTGCGTTCGTTCAGCAATAAACAGTGGTATGCGGATGCGGCAAAAGGCGAAAACGGCAGTTTGTCGGTTGCCCTTGTGTGGAGTTTGTCTAATCTTTTGCCATCTTCGGAGAGTCGCCAAAGAATGCAGGATGCAACGGATAATCTCGATAAACTTCAAATAGAAATTGATGCACTGACCGAGCAGGCAAAAAACGAGGTGACATCGCTTTCAAGAACGCTCGCCCTTTCCCGCTCACAAATCACTGCACTTGAGGCAAACATTGAACTCGCACAAAACGCCTACGATATGATTCTCCGCTCCTACCAAAGCGGTGCATCGGAATTGTTAGATGTTCGTGATGCCGAGAACTCCCTGAATCAAGCAAAATACGGTTTACTCTCCGAGCAGTTCGCTTATTTATCCGCATTGCTCGATTTGGAGTATGCACTTGGTGTGGGATTGCCGTAAATTCAAACCAGCCCCTACCAATGCTATGGGCGTTTTTTCCGCTACCCTCTCAAACGGGGACACCCCGTAACGCCCCAAAAAATCCTTATGTTGCTTTTGCAAACTAACTTCCAAAATTTCTACATTCCCGTTATGAACTACATCTTCTGGACCTATCTCGCTCGAATTGTAGGGCTGTTGCTTATTGTGCCATCGCTGTTTCCGCTCGAATTTGCGAACAGATTTCCGGGCTTGGAAGACCGTAGAATCGGGTGGGTGCTTTTCTTTGCGGGTGCTATAATATTCATAGCCGCCGCACTCACACATCACATTTTAAGGAGCAGAGAAAATGAGCGACGCAATAGAAATTAAAGACCTCCATAAAACTTACCGTTCTGGCTTTTGGCTGAGCAAAAAAAAATCGCTTTTCGGAATTTCGCTAACCGTTCAAAAAGGTGAAATATTCGGATTCATAGGTCCAAACGGTGCAGGCAAATCAACCACAATAAAAATTCTCGCAGGTCTCTTACGCCGCGACAGCGGTTCTGTGTTAATTTTAGGCAAAGACCCGACTTTAACGGAGAGCCGCATAAAACTCGGCTACCTTCCCGAACAGCCTTACTTCTACGACTCACTCAGCGGTTATGAACTCCTAAAATTTTACGGAGGATTAAGCGGTCTAAAAGGTGATTTATTGGAGGAGAGAATAAACTGGGCACTGCAACTTGTAAATGCCGATGCGGATTGGATTCACCGCCGTCTCCGCACATATTCAAAAGGTATGCAGCAGAGGGTCGGGCTTGCACAGGCTATTTTGCACAAACCGGAACTTTTAATTTTAGACGAACCTATGAGCGGACTCGATCCTCTGGGTCGCCGCGATGTTCGCAATGCAATTTTAACCCTGCACAGCGAGGGTTCCACGGTATTTTATTCGAGCCACATTTTATCCGATGTTGAGGAAATCAGTTCGCGGGTAGCAATGATTATAGACGGCAAAATAAAGCACATAGGAACCGTGAATGAAATAACAAAAGAAAGCGAACGAAATTCTTTGGAAGAGGTTTTGGCAAAGGAGGTAACTCATGTTGTTCCTTAGAGAGGCATATTTAATAGCCCTAAATTCTTTTAGAGAGGCGGTTCGCGATAAAATCCCTTATGTGGTTTTACTCGTTGCAATTGCACTTGCCGCGTTTAGTATTTTGCTCGGAGAATGGTCGGTGTTCGACCGCGAATTTGTTGTAAAAAGCGTCACCGTTTCTATCATTTCAATATCGGGTTTCTTTATCGCCGTGTTTGCAGGCGTTGGGCAAATGCAAAAGGAAATCTCAAAAAAAACCATTCACACTTTACTCGCCAAACCCGTTTCCCGTGCGGCATTCCTCATCGGAAAATATATCGGCTTGCTTGCACTAGTGGCTCTCCACTGCATTCTCCTCTCGCTCACGCTGTTTGTTGTGCTGTGGTCTATAGGCGGGCAAATCGGCACCTCCGTTGTTCAGGCGTGCTATCTGGTTTTCCCGGAACTCGCCATAATTCTCGCTTTCACAGTCCTGTTTTCAACCTACTCATCAACGCTTATCAGTTCCATATTTTCGGTGGGTATTTATCTTGCGGGACACTTAAGCGACCAAATTTTAAAAGAAGTGTATTTTGCATACAGAATTAGCGAAGACGGCTCTTTTTTAAGAGAGCACGGAAAATTTGTTTATGACATTGCAACGGGAATACATTGGCTGTTGCCTGGTTTATATCGCTTTAACGCCTCAACGCAGGCGGCTCATTCCTTAACAATTGAGGCATCTTATCTGTTTTGGAACAGTTTGTATGCGGTGGGATATTCGGGGGTGGTGCTCGCATTTGCGGTATTGTTGTTTAGGAAAAAGGATTTTGTTTGAAAAATTTGAATGAGAAATTTTCTATCTTTGTGTTTGAATAGTCTTAAAACGGAGAGACATTTATGAAAAAGTGGCTTATCGGTATCTCAATCGGCTTGTCGGTCGGTTTGATTTTGGCGGCAATTCTTGAACATTTGGGCAAATTGCCATACGCTCTGCAAATAACCAAAAGCGGCAGAGCAAACAACGATATAAGAAATCAGGTAAAAACCGGCTTTAACTACGGCTAAGAAAGGACTTTTATATGCTCAAACGCCTTTGTTTTTCCATAATTGCGAGTGTGCTCGTCATCGCTCCGGATCTCTATGCACAGCGTGCGGCTCAAGAAGATGACCGTGCCGCTCGTCGTCAGTGGGAAGAAGACCAACGAGCAGATGAATATGCAAACTCTCTTCGCCGCCGTGATTGGCTTAAAGATCGCTTGTTGCTCGAAATCGGTGCAGGCACAAAATATTCCGCGATGGGTGAAAATTGGTTCGGTTTCGGTGCCGGAGTGGAATACATCACCCGTTGGCATGTCTCCGCATTTGCAACAGGCGGTTTAATTCCCGCTCACGATGACCCTGCATTTAGCGAGTATTCTCTTGACGGAGGAATATCATACCGATTCGGTTTGGCATACTACCTCTTCCCGAAAAGCCCCATACATCTAAGCGTGCAGGCATCTTACGGCACCGTCTTTTACGACCACAAAGCCGAGCCTACCGCCGACAATGTTCGCGAAATTATCACCTGCAACGGCTATGAATTCGACTTGGCTGTTTCTTATTTGAGCGATGAATGGTATTACCTGCAAGCGATAGTGGGCATATACACAATAGGCAACGGCTTAAAAGACGGCGGAAATTCAATGGGTCGAACAAACGATTCTTGGGTTGAAAACGATAAGGGCGAATTGGTTTCCATTGTGCCAACCAAAAGCGATAACGCAAATGAGGCAATTCCTCCTTGGGGTGTTGTGTTTGGCGTTGGAGTTGGCTTTGCCTTTGAAGAATTTTTCCCCGACGACACAGAACTCCGCCGCCGCGAACGCGAAGACACTCGCAAACCGACAGTCCGCAATACAAGTTCAAGCACTTCCAAACCTTCATCTGCAAAGAAACGCCGCGTAGTTGAAGAATATGATGATGAGTAAATAAAGTAGGCTCTGAAGAACTCGTTAAGAGGTCGTCAGAGCCTACTAAGCGACATTGGCGAACCGTATTTTTATGCAAATTTAGGTGGTTTTCTGCCATTGTATATACAGATTATCTAAGGTTTCTTTTTAATAGGGCAGATATGCTTATCGCCATCGTCTCTAAAAACTCAAATCTGTGGAATTGTGTTACAAAGAGAGTTTTTAGAGGTTTCCTAAAGAAAAAATTTGACAAACCCAATTTATTTTTCTATATTTGCAAGCAAGGTGTTACAGTATTTTAACAATTATCCTTGTCATACTCGTGCCCAGATACGAGACACCAAGCCGACAGGCGGCTGTGGCTCGTCATTGCGAGGGTGCAACCCAAAGCAACCCAGGGAATGCAATGGCGATTTATCGTTCAATTTTTTGGATAGGCAGAAAAAAATAAATAAGTTGTCTGCCCAGTCGCCTAACGGCTTGGTGTCTCTGGTCAAGCCGGAGAATGACAATAAGCCCACTTTTAACCGCTCCACCCCCTCCCTCGTGGGGGGGGACATGCCCACCCCTGCAAACGCCTTAAATGGCGTTCTAAGTGGCTTAAAATCAATTCCTAATAGTCCGTTGTTTACCCCCCCCCCCCCCCACCCGCACCTTTTTCCAGAATGTTTTCTTTCTTATTTTTTATGATTTGCTTTTTGCTGGAAAACCCCGCACCCAATTTCGTCTAACACGCAAAAAAAAACCAAAAAAAAAAATTGAAAAAAGGAAAAAGAAACACCAGATGCGAAATACCCCAAAAACATCCGTAAAGACGATGTATTTTTATATGTGTTTGCAAGCCCAAACGAAAGATGCGTCCCAAAAAATCGCTGAACTTCGTTATCTAAAAGCGTGATTAAAAAAAGTGCAGATTGAATAATTACATAAAATTTGGTAAAGTATTGTGAAATGCGGCGTTTGCAATAATTTCTCTTTTCCTCT
>BNUP01000006.1 GCA_025997455.1 Fibrobacterales bacterium
TTTCCGTATAAAGCAACATCGGCACTTTCGCAATACGGACATAAAACCTTAACATAAACCATATATCACCTCTATTTTGATTTATACCAATATAGAAATAATAATTTAACTAATTTATGACATTACCCAATTTTTTTACAAGTGGGCGGCTATACTTATTGGCCGCCATTGTTTATACAGATTATCTCAATTTTTTTACAAGTGGGCGGCTATACTTATTGCCCGCCATTGTTTATACAGATTATCACGACTCCTTTTTAATTGGGCGACTATACTTATTGGTCGCCAGAAATGCATTCCAGATTGACAGAAAAGAAATAAATAAGTTAGTTAGTTAGTCTGTCCAGTCGCCTAACGGCTTGGTGTCCCGCCTGCACGGGAATGACACAATCGTGCATTCATTTCCAAGTCATTCCTGCACACACCCTTCATTATTCAAAAAATCATTTTATAGTCTTCAACTCTATAAACTTGCAAGTTGGTCTATGGTAACTCTAAACTCTCCACTTTACACTTTACTCTATCAACTCCTGCACTGCAGAGTTCGCCATTTTCACCTATTCTTCCTAACCTTTACGGGTAAAATTCCCATTTTATCGCGGTATTTATTTACCGTTCTGCGGGCAACTTTTAAGCCGCGTTTTTCCAAAATACCTGCAATTTCAAGGTCAGACAACGGAGAGACGGGATTCTCGTTGTTTATCAATTCCCGAATGCTGTCCTTGATTTTCACATTGCTCACTTCCGTGCCGTCATCTTGTGCAACACCCGCCGAGAAGAATTTTTTTAACTCAAAAATGCCATAACTCGTTTGAACATATTTTCCGTTCGTCACGCGATTTACCGTGCTGATATCGCGATTCACCTCATCGGCAATGTCCTGCAAAATCATAGGTCTCAGGTGCTGCGGACCGCGTGCAAAAAAATCGTATTGACGGCGCACTATTGCATTCATAACCAAAAGCATAGTCTGCCTGCGACTCTCAACGCTGTTTATAAAAATACCCGCCGAGTTGAGTTTATTTCTAATCCAAATTTTGTCTTCGCTGTTTGCACCCTTGCCCCGCAATAAATTTTTATACGACTCGTTAATTCTCAACTTTGAGATTGTGCCGTCGCGGAGTTGAACGCTAAAAGAGCCATCCGATTCCTTTCCCACAATAAAATCCGGTGTAATGTAATTTGAATTTGAAACGGGAATTTGAGTTAAGGGGTGCGGATTAAGTTTTGCAAGTTCTCGCGTTGCCTCGCTGACTTCCGAGACTTCAATATTCATAACTTTTGCAATTTGCGGATAGCGGAGATCCAAGAGTAAATCATAATGCCTTTCCAAAATTTGAATTGCAATTTTTGAAAAATTCGGAATGCGCCTCGCCTGAATTAAAAAACATTCCCGAAGGTCGCACGCCCCTATACCCGGCGGCTCAAAACCCCGTAAAACGGTAAATGCAGTTTGAACCGTAATCGGTGCTTTGTTCAGCGGAATTTCATTTGAAAGAACGGAGTCTATGGCGGTAATGTTAGGTGATTTGTTATAACTATCGCTCTGCATTTCGGTTTCCGCACTCCCCTTCCCGGCTTCACTCCTCAAAAATCCGTTATCGCCGACACATCCTATTAAATATCGAACACAAATATCCACCTCAGGCGGTAAAATTCGCTCTTTCAATTGATTTAGCAAATAGTCCTGAGTATCCAAATCGTAAGTTTGCGGTCGCTCCCAATCATCTTCATCGGAGTCTTTGCGGTTAAAATCTTCAGGCTCGCTATCCTTAAATCCGTCTTTGAAATAGTCCTCCCAATCCACCTCGCTCTTAATAGGAGTATCTAAAATTCCCTTATCTTCGCCGTTGTATTCGTATTCGCTAATTGCATCGCCGCCTTCTTCCTGTGCGTCTTCATCATCTTCTTTTTCGTTATCATCTACTTCCAAAAGCGGGTTCGCCTCCAACTCCTGCTGAACCGCGACTTCCAACTCCAAAGAATTCATTTGCAAAATTTGCGATGCAAGTATAACCTGTGCGGAGAGTTTTTGCTCCGCTCTCATACCTTGCGAAATGTTCATCTGTATTGGCATAGACTTTGCAAGGAATGTAGAAACTTTTTCCCCCCGTTAGCCCTGCGGGCATCCCGAACGGGGGGAGGCGTAAGTCGTGCCGTGAAAGCACGACTTAACGATGGGGGGGGTGTGTTTGGGCGTTCCCTCGCTTCGCTCGGTCGTGCTAAAGCACTAACGCAAACTCGGCAGTGCAGGAGTTGAAAGTTGAAAGTTATTATTCTTTACTCTCTACTCTTTTCACTTTTTTGGGGGCGTTCTATCCACACCGCGTTCCCTTAGTCTTCAATCTCCCAATTTTGTGTAAGCCTCGTACTCGGCTGCAATTTCTTTGCCGGGTTTCTGTCCCAGCAAACTGACTATCACGGCAATCTCAAAGCAGGCGGCAAATCCCGGAATAATTTCATAAATGTCAAAAATTCCGCCATGAAGTTGCTTCCAAACAATCACTGTGACACCGCCAGCAATTAAACCGCTGAGTGCACCGTTGCGGGTAATGCCCTTCCAAAACAGGGAGAGTAAAATCAAAGGACCGAAGGTGGCGCCAAAACCTGCCCACGCATAACTAACCAACCCGAAAATAGAACTCATAGGGTCGAGAGATAAAAAGAATGCCACAAGGGCAACCACCACCACGGTTACACGACTCATTAAAAGGGTTTGCTTTTCCGATGCATTTTTATTTAAAAAAGTTTGGTAAATATCGCGTGAAAAAGCAGATGCGGCAACGAGCAACTGTGAATCCGCACTGCTCATAGCCGCGGCTAAAATGCCGCACAAAAAGATGCCCGCCAAAAACGAGGGAAACATCACTTTAAGCGTTTCTATAAACACCGTTTCCTGCATACCGGGAGCAAGCGGCGTTCCCAAATATGCATTGCCGAAAGCACCTATCAAAAGCGCACCCGCAAATGCAATCACCACCCAAACCATCGCAATTCTCCGAGAGGTTCTAACTTCTTTGTTGGAGCGAAGTCCCATAAATCGAACAAGTATGTGTGGCATTCCAAAATAACCGAGTCCCCAAGCCAAAGCCGAAACTATGCCAAGAGTGCCAAAGGGAACATTCGGGTTATCGTGAAAGGGGTTGAGCATTTCGGTGCCGACAGCCGCAACAGTCTCGTGCCAACCGCCAAAAGAAAATATGGCACCGATTGTGGTTGCCACAAGAGCGAAAAACATAAGGGAACCCTGCATAAAATCGGTGGAAACAACCGCCAAGTAGCCACCCAAAAGCGTATAGGTTAAAATAACGGCAATGCCCAAAATTAGAGCATACAAATAGGGAATATCAAAAACGGAATTGAATAACTTGGCACACGCCACAAAGCCCGATGCCGCGTAAATAGTGAAAAATATAAGGATAAATATAACGCTTACAAGAGAGATGATGCGAGAGTTGTCTTTAAATCGGTTTGTGAAAAATTCGGGGATGGTAATGGAATCGCCCGCGTGAATCGTGTATTTGCGGAGTCTCTTTGCCACAAACAGCCAATTGAGGTAGGTTCCTATAATTAGACCGATTGCCGTCCAAAACGCCTCTTTCATTCCCCCCAAATAAGCAACGCCCGGAAGCCCCATTAAAAGCCAGCCCGACATATCGGACGCCTCCGCACTGAGTGCAGTTTGCCAAGGTCCCGTGTTGCGCGATCCCAAAAAGAAATCGCTGGAACTTTTGTTTTTTTTGGTGTTTCGGAGACCCAAATACACCATAAACGCCAAGTATAATACAAAAGCAGCAATTGTAGCCGGACTATCCATTAAAACTCCGCAGGTTGAATGTGGAGGAGTAATATAGTAATCTCCGAAGAACTCTCCAAAACTTTATCTCATAAAACAAGGAGTTCTTCGGAGACGACGGCGAACTCCTTAAATTTGCATAAAAACACGGTTCGCCAATGTCGCTTAGAGAACCTCTATCAACCACTTATGAGGTTAATAGAGGTTCTCTATAGTAATCTATTACGACCTCTTAACGAGGTTTATCAAAGAATTACTACATTTAATACCTAATGAATACCGACAACGAGGCACAAGCACGGTTAAAAATCAACAAAATGCTGGAAGACTCCGGTTGGCGATTGTTGGATGCGGGCAAGCAAAAACGCAATGTAGATGTGGAGCACAAAGGCGATAACGGGGTGCTTGACTATTTGTTGTTCGATAGCAAAAATTTTCCGTTGTGCGTATTAGAGGCTAAAAAACCGTCCATCAACCCTCTGTCTGCCAAAGATCAAGCCCGGCGGTATGCGGAATCTCAAAATATTCGATTTGTGATTTTATCCAACGGCGATATTTCTTATTTGTGGGACATTAAAAACGGAAACCCGCAAATTATTACCTCCATACCTACGCAAGAATCTTTAGAAGCCCGCACTCATTTTAGGCGCGAAGTCAGGGCACTCTCTAGCGAGGTGATTACCCCTGAATATGTTTCCGATAGCGAGCGAATTTTACGCCCTTACCAAATAGAGGCAATAAAAGCAATACAAACCGCCGCGATTACAGGGAGCGATCGATTTTTAATTGAGATGGCAACAGGTTTAGGCAAAACCTTAACCGCCGCTGCGATTATCCAAATGTTTTTGCGTACAGGTAACCTCTATTAACCTCATAAGAGGTTGGTAGAGGTTACCAAGCGACATGGGCGAACTGCATTTTTTATGCAAATTTGAGTAGTTCGCCGTCGTCTCTAAAAACTCAAATCTGTGGAATTGTGTTGCAAAGGGAGTTTTTAGAGGTTTCCTACAGGGAATGCCTCTCGCGTTTTGTTTTTGGTGGATAGGTTAGAATTGGAGGTGCAAGCGGGCAAGCGCGATTTGCCAAAATACCTTAAAGATTATACGGTAGTTATCTACAAGCAAAAAAAAGAGGATTGGAAAAAAGCCGATATAGTGGTTTCTACTATCCAAAGTTTAATGGCAAGCGATAAATATAAATTTTTGTTTTCGCCTACGGATTTTGATTTTATTATCTCTGATGAAGCACACCGCTCTATTGGCGGCAATTCTCGTGCAGTATTCGAGTATTTTATCGGTTATAAATTGGGGCTTACCGCCACGCCAAAGGATTACATTAAAAATATTGACGAGAGAGTATTAAAAGAACGCGACCCAAAGGCTTTGGAACGCCGCTTGCTGCTCGATACTTATAAAACTTTTGGTTGCGAATCTGGCGAGCCTACTTACCGCTATAGTTTGCCGCAAGGCGTGGAGGCAGGTTATTTAATCAATCCATTAGTTATCAATGCCAAAACCGACATCACTACCGAGATGCTCTCTGTGCAAGGTTATGCGGCTATTGGCATTACCGAAGATGGCGAAGAAACCGAAGAAACTGTGTATCAAAAAGATTTTGAAAAACGGTTTTTTAACGAAAGAGTCAATATGATTTTTTGCAAGGCGTTTTTAGAAAATGCCGAGCGAGACCCGATAAGTGGCGAAATAGGCAAGTCCCTTATTTTTTGCGTGAGTCAAAACCATGCGGCAAAAATTACGCAGATTTTAAACGAGTTTGCGATGCAAGCCTTCCCGAATAAATACAACTCGGATTTTGCAAAGCAAGTCACAAGTTCCGCCCTTGATGCCCAAAATATGACGGTTCAATTTGCGAACAATAAACTCGGCGGAGTTAGCCAATTTTTAGAAGGCTATGAGACTAGCAAAACGAGAGTTTGCGTTACCGTAGGGATGATGACCACCGGATACGATTGCAGCGACTTGCTGAATATCGCTTTTATGCGACCTATATTTTCACCCACCGATTTTGTGCAAATGAAGGGTCGCGGCACCCGCAAGCATACTTTTAAATATAGGGATACCGATAAAAATACTACTGAAGTTGAAAAGACACAATTCAAATTATTTGATTTTTTTGAGAACTGCAAGTATTTTGAACAAGACTTTCAGTATGATAAAAAATTACTTTTACCTGCTAATTCCATACAATCACATTCGGATGGCGGAGTGCGCGATTCTGCAACGCCGATGTGGCATACCCTAACATCCAACGCCGAAGATTCTCTCAAAACAATAGAAATAAAAAATATCGATGCCAATGGAATGCGTATCGACAGAGAATTTTGGGGTAATGTGCAAAAAGAGATTTCGGCGGATTATGAGATTAAGCAAGCGGTGAATAACGATAATTGGGATAGGGCTATTAACCTCGTAAAAGATAAATATGAAGACAAACCCGAACTATTTGCCAATCTGGATAAAATTAAAAAGGCAAACAACCTTAACCGCCGAGTGAGTTGGCGAGAGGTTTTGGAAAAAATCTTTGGCTTTATTCCGAGTTTCAAAGATAAAAACACCTTGCTTGAAGATGAATGCGACAAATTTATTTTGATTTCCAAACCCGATGCGGAGATTGTTCCGCAAGTCAAAAATTTTATCAAGGCATACATTGCCGACAGCAATTTTAGGGACATCATCGAAAAACAAAACTACCCGCGCCTAAACACCGACTGCCCGGGCTTTAACTTAGATGACTATAAAAAATTGGGCGAACTGCGCAAGATTTTACCTATCTATATCAAAGACAATATAAGCCTAAACGCTTTTATGGAGTGAAAAATAATGTATATTTGTACTAAATTTAGTCAATTCATAATAGGAAGGATTCCCATTGAAAATTTATTTGGATAATTGTTGCTATAATCGACCGTATGACGATCAGTCGCAAATACTTGTCCGGCTTGAATCAGAGGCAAAATTGCAAATACAGCAGTTGGTGTTTGAAGGGCAATTGGATTTGATATGGTCGTTTATTCTACAACACGAAAATGATGCGAATCCTTTTATCAAACGGAAAAAAAGAATAGCAACTTGGGAGCATATAGCTAAATATAGTGTGATTTTTTCAGATGAAATTCAACGAATGGCTGATGATATTGCACTCCTTAACATTAAACCAAAAGATGCTTGGCATGTTGCTTGTGCTATTTCAGAAAACGCAGATTATCTTATTACAACTGATAAGAAATTGTTAAATAAGCCAGTCAAAGGCATAGAGATTGTTAATCCAATTGTTTTTTTAGAGAGGTACTACGATGAGAAGTGATGCTGTTATACAGAGTGAGGGTATGCAAGCCCTTTTCGATAGTTTGAACATAGTAGAGGCAGAGCGGTTTATTACGCTTTTGCTGCGGGAATCTTTTGACTATACCGAATGGCAACGGGATTTATGGAAAGGTCAATCGGTTGCAGAAATAGGGCAAAAAGCAAAAGCCCATTGGGAAGCCACGCATCCTAGATAGAGAATTATAAAATGCTAGATGCCGAAATGAAACGATATATAAACAACGCCCGCGATATTTTAGTTGGCAAGGTGCCTAATCCGCAATCGCAGGTGGATTTAATCACAACCTCGCTCATTTATAAGTTCATGGACGATATGGACTTGCAGGGTGTGGAACTCTCCGGCAAACGGACATTTTTTACGGGCGATTTAGAAAAATACGCATTTAGCAAATTGCTCGACCCAAAACTCGGAAACCAAGGCCGCCTTAATTTGTATGCCGAGGCTTTAGAAAAACTCCCCACTGCGGCAAGCGTGCCCGAACTATTCTGCACTATATTCAAAGGGGCGTTTTTGCCGTTCAGAGACCCAGCGACACTCACGATGTTCTTAAAAGAAATCAATAATTTTTCTTATGACAATTCAGAGTCACTGGGCAATGCATTTGAGTATTTGCTCTCGATTATGGGGAGCCAAGGCGATGCAGGGCAGTTCCGTACGCCACGCCATATTATTGATTTTGTGGTTGCAGTAGTTAAGCCCACCAAAGAAGACACCATTCTTGACCCGGCATGCGGCACAGCAGGTTTTTTAATTTCGGCATTTAAATATATTTTAGTGCAACATACCAAAACGCGTTTGACCCCGGTGCAAATGAAAACCCTTACAAATAACATTGTGGGCTACGATATTTCTCCCGATATGCGGAAATTGGCTCTGGTGAATTTATACCTGCATCAATTTGCGAACCCTAAAATTTACGAATACGACACGCTCACAAGCGAAGAACGCTGGACAGACAAATTCGATGTAATTTTAGCAAACCCGCCGTTTATGACCCCCAAAGGCGGAATCATTCCGCACAACAAATTTTCGATGAAGGCAAACCGCGCCGAGGTTTTGTTTGTCGATTATATTATGGAGCACTTAACCCTAAACGGCAGAGCCGGAGTAATTGTACCGGAGGGTATTATTTTTAATAACGATAAAACTTATAAAAATCTGCGTAAGTTGTTGGTAGATGAAAATTATTTGTATGCGGTAGTAAGCCTCCCCGGAGGTGTTTTTCAACCCTATTCGGGCGTTAAAACATCCATACTATTTATGGATAGGCAAATAGCCAAACAGAAAAAAGACATTCTGTTCGTGAAAATAGAGAACGACGGGTTTGACTTGGGCACACAACGGCGTGCGATTGAAAAAAATGATTTACCTGCGGCATTGGCAGTTATCGAGGAATATCGTGGAGGAGCGCAAGCACATACGCCCAACGCATCCATTGTCCCAAAAACAAAAATTGCAGAAAATGGAGAATATAATTTAACGGCTAGCCGGTATGTTGAAACCGCCATTAGCAATAGCAAATATGAAATGGTGAGATTGGGGGATGTTGCAAATGTATCATCTGGTAATTCCGCTCCCCAAAAGCAAAGTCTATTTGAAAATGGCTCTTACCCATTTTGCAGAACTGCCGATGTTGGCAAGATTCATATTTCTTCTAATTTTTCTGATGTATCTGATAAATTAAACGAAGATGGCATAAAAGGATTGAAGTTATTTTCAAAAGACACTATTCTTTTCCCAAAAAGCGGTGCATCAATTTTACTCAACCATAGAGTTTTACTTTCCATAGATTCTTATGTATCGTCCCATTTAGCGACTATATACAGAAATGAAGAAAAAGTATTATCTAAATATCTGTTTTATATTTTGTGCCAAATAGATGCCAAAGATTTAATTCCAGATTCCGATTATCCTTCGTTAAAAATATCTGATATTGAAAATATTAAAATTCCCCTTCCGCCGATTGCCGTTCAAAAAAAGATTGTGGCAGAGATTGAGGCGGAACAAGAAGAGATTAAAAAATGTAAGGAATCTATAAAAAGCCACGAGGCGAAGATAGAAAATATTGTAAATGGGATATGGGAATAAAAATATATACCAAAATGCATTACCTATTGTAGGAGCGGCATTTATGCCGCCCAACAAATCGATACCGAACAAAACCAGTGTTGCATAAATGCAACCCCTACGCCGAAACCGCCAATAAACGGTTGGTTGATCTGATGCAGGCAAAAATCGATGGGTATCAAACGGATTTATAAAACAGAAATACGGTTGTTGTAGAGACGGATAATTATCCGTCTCTACAACGGGAACGGGGAACGGAATTGGGATTGGGTATGGGGTACGGAAACAAAAAATTGTACCATTGTTCAAAAATATATTTTAAATAGCATTACACATAGTAAGAAAAATAATGTATATTTGGGATTATGAAAAACAAAAATTCAACCCCGATAGCTCCAAATATCCAAATCTTTGAAGAACGGAAAGTTCGCACTCTATGGGACGAAAAGGAGCAGGAATGGTATTTTTCGATTGTAGATGTAGTTGGAGTTTTAACCGATCAAGCAAGCCATGGTGGTGCCAGAACTTATTGGAAGGTACTCAAAAATAGATTAAAAGCAGAGGGAAATGAAACGGTTACAAATTGTAACCAGTTGAAATTAACTGCCAAAGATGGTAAAATGCGATTAACGGATGTTGCTACTACAGAGCAAATCTTTCGCCTTATAGTCTGCGCGACAATATGACAAATAAAGAATTGATAATCAACATGCTCGCGGAATTATCAACCAAAGAAATATCAGAAGCGGAAGAACCTAAAACTTTTGAAGAAAGCAAGAGCGTTGCAAAAAAAGGAATTTTGCTAAAATAAAGGCAACTCACCCCAACAGCCACCTCACCGCATTGACTTGCCTAATGCCGTTGTGCGTGGGTTCTTCGGGGTCGAGCGTAATTAAATACTTGGGGCAATGGTCGTTTATGCTGTTGAGCGGTTTTAGTTCGCGTTCCAAAGTGCTCTGTTCCCGCACGGTTAAAGCCACTTGGTAATATGAAGTTTCGCCGTCTTTGCCAAGTGCAACAAAATCAACCTCATTCTCGCCTACTTTTCCTATAAACACTTCGCTTGACCTTCGGAGCAGTTCCAAATAAATTGCATTCTCTAACAAATGACCCAAACCCTCCCCTTTTGCCGCACCAACAACCGCTTGCCTTAAACCCGTATCTACCGCATAATATTTGTCTTGCGTTTTTAATATGGCTTTGCCTTTAATATCATACCTGTCTGTTTTATAAACAACAAAACTATCACGCAAACCGTTCAAATACTTATCCACGGAACCAAAATCTATTTTTTTATTATGAACTTTTAGATTATTCACAATGCCGCTCACCGAGGTTGCATTCCCGATGTTATGAAAAATAAACTTGACCACCGCCTCAAAACTTGCCTCTTTGCGAATTTGCAGGCGACTTAAAATATCCTTGGTCACAACGCTGTCGTAAATTGCTTTGAGATAGGCTTTGGCTTGATTTTTGGTGGTGCAGGCAAGTTCCGCCGCTTGAGGGAATCCTCCGTATTCCAAAAAATCGTATATTTGATTTTGCGGATTTTCTTTCGGGTAAAGTTGCATATATTCGCTAAATGAATAAGGGAGCAGAGGAATCTCAATATACCGTCCCGACAGCAGTGTGGCAAGTTCCCCTGAAAGCAGATAGGCATTAGAACCTGTGATATACATATCTATGTTTTTTCTCAAAAACAAACTATCCACAGTTTTTTCAAAACCGCGCACCGCTTGCACCTCGTCTAAAAATACGAAATACTGCTCATTATCCGCAATCTGCTCAACAATAAATTTATGGAGTTTTTTTCTGTCTAAAAGCCATTCGTTTTCGGAATCCTCAAAGTTCAAGGAAATAATCCGTTTTGGGTCAATTCCCTCTTGCAACAATTTATTCTTAAAATTGATGAGCAAAGTCGATTTACCGCACCGCCGAACGCCGGAAACCACCTTAATGATATGCTTGCCACGCAGTTCATCTAAGGTTTTTGAGAACCATTTTCTTTCAATCATAGACATAATATATAATTTTTTTGGTTAGAAGTGCCATTTTAACCAAAAAAAATAGCAAAATCATAAAGTTTTTCGGTTATAGTGCTTGTTATTTCCTAAAAATTGTAATTGCAGAAGATGATATTTCTGCAATTTTTAGAAGTTTCTCTAAATTACACTCGCTCTCGCCACCATTGCAATCCCAATCCCGCAACACAATAAATTACCGCTATAGTCGCCAAGTACACAATTTCATCCCCCACTTCCCATATGTTTGCCCCTGCCTGCTGAATGGAAACAAAAGCGGGAATCGCGTGTTCTGCGGGAATCAAAAAGAAAAGATAATGCAAAAATTGCGGAATTGAGGAAGTCGGATAACTGAATCCCGACACGAATAAAAACGGGATAGACATATATAAAAATACCTGCATTGCACTCTCCTTTTTCTTAAAAAATTGAGCGAAAAAGAAACCCATTTGGTTACACGCCGTAAAAAATACAACAGCAAAAATCGCAATATCAACAAATTTACCTCGCCCGTTCCATCCGAAAAACGGATAAATCACAAACAGATAAAATAACAGAATCAAAAAATAATGCAATATATACACCGTCCCGCGTCCGAACCACCTTCGCAACAACCCCGCATCTGATGTAATTGAAGTCGCTCCAAAACTCCTCTTGCGCCTCGCGCCGCCCAAAATACATATACCTATAACCATTGTCTGCTGCATAATCACAACAAGCACCGCCGGCACAACATAATTATCATATCGCATCGCTCCGTTAAAAAGCGTTTGCGTTCCCACCAAAACGGGTTCTCTTAGCGACAATGCCGCATTTGGCGATACTCCCCTCGCCTGCATAAACGCAATTTGCACTCCTGCACCTAGTGTTCCTGCCGCATAAAGTACCGCTCGGCTAATATCGCTATAGACCATAAAATATCCACCGTTGCAAAACACACCGAGCGAAATATGCTGTCCGCGCCGAATGTCGTGCTCAAACTCGAAAGGAATCTCCACAAAACCATAAACTTCTTCACCCGCGAGTTTTTTTTGTGCTTCATTTTTATCTGCAACTTGCGTTATATCCAAATCACCTGAGGCTTTCAAAAATTGTATGAGTTGCCTGCTCATAACCGAATTATCGCTATCTACAACCGCAACGGGAATATGTTTTGCTACTCCGTTTATATATGGCAACGGGTAATACAACGCATAAAAAATCACGGCTACCACCAACAATAAAACTGCATTTCTATCGTGAAAAAACAACGACCATTCACGAAAAAAATCTCTAAAAAATTTTCCATAAGCCGATTTTGTCAAAAGAAAATTTTTTGAGACGACAGCGAACAAACTCAAAATAAATTCTCTAATAATTCGCCAACGCCTGCTTGTCGGACGGGCAGACCGCTGTGCATTATCTGATGACCTATCGTGAGGTATTATATTTTTCATCGTTTATACCTCGCACTCATCCCCCAAGCCGCACCGCCAAACCACACTGCGGCAAAAACCGCCAAAATCAGCATTTCCCTCTCAATAAACGGAAGTGCAATCGCCCCCATTCGCACCGCATTTTGAATCTGCAAAAAATGCGTAAGCGGCAATAAAAATGCAAAATACTGCACAGCGAGAGGCATTGCAAAAATTGGAAAAGCCATCCCCGCAAAAGCAAAAGCCGGTCCCCCAATCACACCCCCTGCCGAAGTTGCAATTCTCATATCCTTTGTAATTGCAAGTGCCGTTCCGCAAAAACCAAATGCCGCAACTATCATTAAAAATGCCGCAAGAGCGAGAATCCCCCACTGCCACAAATCAAATGAAAATCCCGTCCAATAGTGAAATGCAAAACCAAAAAGCGCGTGCTGAAAAAATAAAATCAAAATCGCGGGAACAGACAATGCAAAAAATAATTTAACTCCGCCGCCCGACCGTCCGCCCTTTAACAAAAACGGAGCAACCGCCCACGCCGCCCGCCCGCCCCTCGCCGATAAAAACGATGAACTCGATGAATTCGGCGAAAGTAAATCCAAATACTTCCCCACCAAATTATCTCTCAAAAGCGTTCCCAAAATAAACGCGGCAAAAACCATAGATGCCAAATGAAAAGTCGCCGCAATTAGTCCCACGCCCAAATACGCCCTATAATCCATAGACGGATTTCCTATAGCGTGCATCTGCAAGCCGATAGGATTCGGCGGCACAACAACAGGCGGAATTTTTAGAGGCGGCATTCCCGCAGGCGGCACAACAGATAGTGCTCCCGCAGACGAAACAACAGACCGCACTCCAGCAGAATACTCCCCCACCGCCGTATTCACCGCCATCTCAATCATATTATACGCAATAAGCGATTGCCCGCTCAAATACAGAGGCACAACCGGATTTTCTCCACGCATCGCCTTCCGCTCCAAATCGGCAGGAATTTGCACCACACCCAAAACCTCTTCCCCGCGCAAAGCAGACTCACATTCCTCTTGCGAAATGCAAATTTTCACAACATTCAACGCAGGTTCATTTTTTAACTTAAAAAGCAAATCCCGCGTGCCTTGCGAGTTATCCTCAACAATCACACCCAAAGAAATTTTAAGCGGATACCTTTCCGAAAAAAGCACCGCAACAAATGCAACCAAAAGACAAGGCAAAACAACGAGCAGGCACCAAGTCAGCGGTCGCTTTACTGAATAAGCAACTCTAATTGCACCTATCACTTCCCAACCAACACCCAATCAACACGCCCCCAATCGTCTGTTTTGGAGCGACCCCTCAACTGATAAATTTCTCCGCCAGCAAGTTTAATCAAAATTTTTGAAAGCCCTATACTCCCCAAAATCGGAAATTTTTCCTGATATTTAGTTTCCAAAACAAGAGGCGGCAACTCCCCCGCTCCCGAACCGCCAAGTTCATTCCACTTAACTTCCAAAGAACTCGGAAATTTTTTTCCGTTATAATTATTCCCTTTTTCCAAAACTTCCGCAGGCAACACTACCCCGCTCTTACCGTCTTTAACAGACAACGCATAACCGAAATGCTCGCCGCTCGGAGTCACATTCACGCGCCCAGCAACCCTATCATTGCCCGACCCTGTAAAAATAAAAGACCGCGCCACAAATTTAGTCGCCTCATCGGCTTGAAAAGAATGGTCAAAATAACCGTAACCCTTCACCGAAAGCGTATCTCCGTTCACCCCGATTCTACCCTCAACCCGTCCATAAGGGATGTGCACAAACAAACCCGCCTTTTTTGGAATCAAACCCATCTTATTTGTACTCACCGTAAAAATGCCGTCACCCGGCACCTGCGCCGCCGCCGCACTTGTGAATTTCAAATCCAAAAAATATTTCCCATCCTTATCTGCGGTAAAAAGCACCCTGTGACCCTTACCCGGCAAACCCTCCATTTTATACTCGTCCTTAATCGAAATTGTATTTTTATCCTTCAATTCCCAAAACCGTTCCGCAGGATATTTACGCCCAACCGCCGCACTTTTCCCGTTCAAATTCCACACCGAAAATTGCGTTGTAATCTCACTCGCATCATTAAACGAATAAGTCACATACGCCTTTGCACCGTTATCGAGCACAAAAAAATAATCCCAACTCTCGCTATAAGCCTTACCGCCCGTATGCCTAAAAAAATCATCCGCCCCAAGTGCCCTCACCTCACCACTCGGCAACCCTACTTCGGCAAACCCCGCCGCCGACAACAACAAAACAAAAAGATAAACTCGCATATACGGTAAATATATATTTTTTTTAGGGGGAAGTCTCCCCCTCGCTACAAACGCGTATGTGGGCGACCACACAGGGTCGCCCCTACACGCGTTTTCCGCTACCCCCTCATTCCTCCGCAACCAATTCGCAATAGGGCGGGTTGAAAACCCGCCCCTACAATTGCCATAATTTCTCCCTTCTCCCTAAATGCACCGCCGAGTTCCCCATACCCCACACCCCACACCCTACACCCCTGCACCGCCGAGTTATTTTTCTACATTCCCTCCTATGAAAAAACTACCTCTTTTTTTGTGCCTCTCATTGGCAGTGCTTATGGTCGCAGGATGCGGCAAAACGGTTAAACGAGTCGGCTCCGACTCCACAATCGACCTTTCGGGCAACTGGAACGATACCGACTCTCGCCTCGTGGCAGAGGAAATGCTAAACGACTGCCTCACGCAAAGGTGGTATCAAAACGCCCTTCAAGCCAAAAACGGTGAAGTTCCGACCATCGTAATCGGGCAAATTCGCAATTTAAGCACCGAGCACATCAACACCGGAACATTCATAAACGACATCCAACGAATCCTTATAAATTCGGGAAAAGTTGAATTTGTGGCAAACGCGGAAGAGCGCACTCAACTGCGCGGCGAAATCAACGACCAACAGGGCAACGCCACAGACGAAACCGCCAAAGAACGCGGACAAGAAACCGCCGCCGACATAATGCTGACCGGCTCAATCAACTCAATAGTAGATCAATCGGGCGGCGAGCAGGTAAAATTCTACCAAATTGACCTCGAATTGACCAACCTCCAAAGCCATAAAAAACTTTGGATAGGCGATAAAAAAATCAAAAAACTCATCGATAAGAGTTCGCTGAAACTTTAACGGTTCGGGGTGCAACGCCCCTTTCAATTATAAAATTATGGTTATAGATATAGCAGTTCTCTTTATCATCGCGGTCTTTTTCATAATAGGCGTAATAGACGGTTTTATTGTGAGCGTGCTTGGACTGGCGGCTTGGTTGGTCGGCATAATTTCGGTATGGCTTTTCTCAGGAGTATTGGGTAGTTTGCTAGTGTCAAATGTATCCGATCTATCACCGCTTGTTGCACGCGTAATAGGCGGCATACTCGCCTTTCTTTTGCCTTTTATTTTAATATCCCTCGCATCGAGCATCATCGGTTTCTTCGTGAAAAAAGCCGCTCCGCTCCGCTTTGTAAATCGCTTGCTCGGCGGTGCGTTTGGAATTGTAAAAGGTCTTGCAGTTTCGTTAGTCCTTTTAACTGTGGTTCACATATTGCCGGTTCAAGGCTCATTAAAAATTGCAAGAGATTATTCCACCGCATATTCAATTTACAAATCAATTCCTTTTGCCGAATTATGGGACGAATTCAAACCCGCCTTGCCTACGCAATCGCCACCTTCTTCGGTGTAGGCTACTGCCCCGTTGCAAGCGGCACTGCCGGTTCGCTCGCAACTCTGCCCGTTGCGTTTTTTTTGACCTTCTGCGGCGGGTTTCCCGCGCTTGTAGCCTTCACGGTTATAGTTTATATTGCAGGAACTTTTGCGAGCCGCGAGGTGTTAAAATATACCAATGCTCCCCCAATTAGCCCTGAGGGCGAAAAAAATGGGGGGAGTTTAAGCAAGGTTGTTAAGACCTTGCGAAAAGAGGGGGAGGCAGAAAATCACGATCCTTCAATTATAGTTATAGATGAAGTTGCGGGGCAAATGATACCTCTGACTTTTTTTTCCGTATTTACAGGCGTTGTGCAAACGGACTTCTTGCATTGGTGGCTCTGCATTGCACTCCCCTCCTTCTTGTTATTCCGTTTATTCGACATCACTAAACCCTTTCCTGCAAGTTATTTCGATAAAAAAGTTCTAAATGCACACGGCGTTATGCTCGATGACATTGTCGCAGGGTTATACGCACTTTTGGTGATGGTGCTGTGGGTTGTGGTGAATAGGGTGTAGGGTGTGGCAACCCTTGCACCGCCGAGTTCCCTACACCCCACACCCCACACCCCATTTTTCTATATTCCCTTCTTCGCACTATGAATAGCCACAACCTCCAATCCGTTTCCTCACACCTAAAACTTGCACCCGGCTCATTTTTAAGCAGCCTGCGCTCGCGATTCACAAAAAAGAGCGGGTTAATTCAAAATACGAAAATACTCGGCGAAATATGCGAGGAAATTTTGAAACCCGAACGAATCAAAAAATATCTCTCGGAAAAAACGGAATGGGAGCGGTTGGTTTTGCACTTAATCTATGCAAGCGGAACTCGCGGTGTGCACTTTGCCGAACTGCAATCTAACTTTGAAATTCCCCCGAAAATCATAGCGGATTTTTTAACCGAGGCGGCAAATGAAATGCTTATCTGGCACGCCAAAAGCAAACGAACTGTGGAAACCGACCACATTCACCAATACATATATTTTGGATTCACCGATTTTTACAATTTATTTGAAAACGGAAATTTTTTAACAACTGCCGAAGTCCCCGAAAATAATTCTTGGATTTCTAACGGTCGCCTTGCCGAGTGGCATTTAATTTCAATACTCGCAATGTCGCAAATCGGCAAATTCTCGGTAAAAAAAGACAACTACTTCACGCACTGGACTATCAAATATTTATCGAGAATTTTAGCAAGACACAAATCGATGGATGCTTCACTTGCCGAAGACGAAACTCATCTCCTGTTCGCATTTTTAATCGACGAAAAATGGCTTTTACGAAATGAAGGAGACGGCGAACTCCGCCCCTCCGCCACCGCCTACGAATTTTTGCAAAAAAACGGCTTTCGCTTATACAGCGAACTTCTGTTTTGGTGGGAACGCGAACGATTCCGTAACAAAGACGACTTAAAAACTCTTCTCAAATTTTTTGAAAAACCGGTGGATTCTCTCACTGCGGCTCGGCTTTTCTGGGCTTTTGATACCCGCTCGCGCCTGCCGAAAGATTCAAATATAACTTGGGCTATGCTCCCCCGCCCGCTCCGCGAACTCTATTTGCTCGGCATACTAAAAGCCTCCGCAAACAAAAAAAAGGTATTCTCTTTTGAACTATCCGAACTCGGCGAAGATGTGATTTTCGGCAAGCATTACGAGAAATTTGAAGTTCCAATCTGCTCGTGCAGTTCCAATTTTGAATGGCTTATGTCCATTTCAAACGGCGCACTCAAACTATTCCAAATAGCCTGCTTTGCCCAAGTGAAAAACGATGAAGAACCTCTGCGATTCGTGATAAATCGCGAAAGTTTTTTTGAGGGCTTGCGCTCACAACTCCCCAAAGGTTATGTGGAAGATTTTATCGCTTGGAATTTGCAATCGCAAAATGTTGCCGCCACGCTAAACGATTGGAACGAAATATTCAACATTTCAACCATAGACACGGTGCGTTTATTAAAAATTCGCAACGCCAACCGACTCAAAGAACTCTCGGAATATAAACCGTTTTTGGAATGCGTGGAGGAGAGTATCCCAAACTACGGCTTTGTAATAAAGCAGGAATGCGAACAAAAAGTCCGCAGTATTTTAAGCCACTTCTCGCTGAATCCCGCTCCTCCCGCACTTCATTTTTCTGCTACCCATCTCGGCACGCTCGCAGGCACGGAAAACTATAAAGTCCCGTTCCCAAGTGTAGATAGCAACGAAGTGTTGTTCTAAAAACTCAAATCTGTGGAATTGTGTTACAAAGAGAGTTTTTAGAGGTTTCCTAAGGTAACCACTATTAACCTCATAAGAGGTTGGTAGAGGTTACTAAGCGACATGGGCGAACTGCGTTTTTTATGCGAATTTGAGTAGTTCGCCGTCGTCTCTAAAAACTCAAATCTGTGAAATTGTGTTACAAAGAGAGTTTTTAGAGGTTTCCTAAGGTAACCACTATTAACCTCATAAGAGGTTGGTAGAGGTTACCAAGCGACATGGGCGAACTGCGTTTTTTATGCGAATTTGAGTAGTTCGCCGTCGTCTCTAAAAACTCAAATCTGTGGAATTGTGTTACAAAGAGAGTTTTTAGAGGTTTCCTTAAGCGATTGGCAACTTTATCCTAACCGTTGTTCCTTCGCCAACCTTGCTCTCAACCTTAATCTCGCCCTCGTGCAAATCCACAATTTTTTTCACAATTGCAAGACCGAGCCCCGTTCCCTGCTCTTTTGTGGTGAAAAACGGAGTGAAAATATTTTCCAAATTTTCGGGACTAATTCCCTTACCGGTATCAGTAATTTTAATCTCGGCAAAATCTCCGCTACTTTTCAAAACACCCGCTACTCCCCCACTGCCTGCAACGCCCGAACTGTTAGAAATCTCAACAAAAATTTTACCCTCGCCTTCTATCGCCTGAATTGCATTTATGAGCAGATTTAGTAAAACCTGTTGCAACCGCTCGCCGTCAATTTCCGCTGTCAAATGAACTGCGGGAAACATCCTCTCAATTGCAATCTTCTTTTTTTCCTTCTCAATTTCAATCTCCGCGTGCGCCAAAATTGCATCTGCCCATGCGACCAAATCCGTGCTCTGTTTCTGTAAATTTGTCTTGCGGGTATAAACCAAAAGATTACTCACAATTTTATTCAAACTCGAAATCCCGCCTATAATTTTATCCACATATTTTCGCTTTGGGTCTTCGGGAGGAATACTCCGTGCAAGCAAACTCGCATAACCGCCAATACCGCCGAGAGGATTTCTTATTTCGTGCGCCACAGTCGCCGCCATTTCACCGAGTGCGGAGAGAACTCGACTCTGCTGAACTTCTTCCTGCATTTTTTTCAACTGCTCGGTCTGCAACTCAAGCGCCTTATACGCAATTTCCAACTCTCCGGACTGTGCCAAAAAGCGTTCCATCACCGTGGCTAATTCTTGAAATTGTTCGTTTTCCATTAAAAAAAATTATCTCAAATTCTTATTGTTTATCTCAACGCCCTCATAGCATTCAGGCGATTTTGCGTTTGCGAATGTTGGTCAAACCTTTGAATCATCGCCTCGTCTTGCGAACGGAGTTTCAGCACCAAATTTTCTATCTCGCCTATTATATCATCTATCTTAGCGGATTCCATCGGAAAATTCACCGACATTTCGCTTTTGTTTTCTATCCATTCATTTACAACAGGTGCATTTTGTGCGTGCTCATTTTTTACCTTATCTAACAAAATATTTTTCTCGTTCAACAAATCCATAGCCTCTGCCATCGCGTTTGAACTATCCAACTTCTGCAACAATTGAGATTGCAAATCGTTTATCTGCTCATATATATTCAATTGCACACTCAAACTATTCAACAGTTTTTCGCAGAGTTCTATGTGTTTCATAAAAGCCTCATTTTTTCAAAACCCCTTGATTACTCTCCTGCCAAATTGCATCGTCCTTATATAATTTCGCTTGGTCTGCCCAATAATTTCCGCTGTAGTTCTTAATCAACTTATCGTAAGAACGCACGGATTCCGCGTAATTTCCCTGCTTACGAAACACATTCCCAATTTGAAACAACGCCCAAGGAACAAGCACCGTATCTTTCTGCTGTTCCATTGCCTTATTGTAATACTCAAGAGCCATCGCCCAATTTTGCGAGAGAAAACTCAAGTCTCCGAGTTCGTAAATCGCCTTTCGGCAAGGGTCGTTTGTGTTTTGCGGGCAGTCTTCAACAATATCTTTATAAGTTTGAATCGCATTCGGCGAGTCTTGCAATTTCAAATAA
This sequence comes from Fibrobacterales bacterium, assembly GCA_025997455.1. Classification (GTDB taxonomy): domain Bacteria; phylum Fibrobacterota; class Fibrobacteria; order Fibrobacterales; family Fibrobacteraceae; genus BNUP01. Next base: position 20,624 of record BNUP01000006.1, read on the forward strand.
AGTTTCGCCAACTTCAAACGCAACTCATTTTTCTTAACCTTATCGGGTTCAGCATCAATAGCCTTTTTCAAAATGTCGGGCGAACCGCTGTCGGGTTTATATTGAGTTGCAATTTCTGCGGCAAGAGATTTTTTCTGTGCATCGGAAGGTCCCAATTTTCCATCGGTTTTAACGCTGTCGAGCGTGCCGTAAGCCTCCCCGAATTCCGTCTTTTTAACTTGACTCGTCGCCAAAATATAAGCGATTGCGCTCTTATACGGCTCGGCTATCGGCTCCTGCAAAACCGAACTCGCAAGTGCAATTACCTTATCGTGCAATTCCAAATACTGATAAAGCGAAAGTAAATTATACGCCGCCGCCATTGCATTCGGCGTGCTCGGAAATTTTTGTCTCGTTTCCTGCAAAGCATCTATCGCCGATTGAAAGGATTTTTTCTGTATTAAATTCAGCGATTTTTGCAAGTCCGCACTGCCTGCCTCTGTTGTAGATGCAAATGCAAAATTTTGCCCGTATTCGGTCGCCACAATTTTTTCGGGACCCACCGTTAGAGGCTTATTTTTGAGTGACTCCAAATATGCGGCAATTGAATCCTGTTTTTTCTTTTCCTCCGCTTTTTGACAACTCTCCAAACTGTTACATTCGTAAGAGTTTGAAGATTTATTAACCGCCGCACTTTCGCTTGATTTGCCGCTCGTTGAACTGCTGCTCTTGCCGCTTGCAACCTCCGTACCCGCACCGCCTAACCTTGCAATTCTGTCTTTCACCTCTTGCTTTCCGCTTGGGCTTTGGGTGAGTTCCAAATACTTCTTGTAATATGAAATTGCCTTTTGCTTATCGCCCTTTTGTTCATAAATTCTACCGAGATAATAGTTTGCATTAAAACCTTTTTCGGGGTAATCAAAACTTTTATTGAAATTGATAATCGCATTTTCGGGGTCGTTCAAACTGTATCGTGCAACACCCGCATAATAAAATGCACCCGGATTCCCCGGTTCTTTTTTCAAAACCTCACGCCAATTTTTCAGAGCATCATTCCATTTCTTTTGCTCTGTTGCCGCAAGCCCAGCCTTAAATTCGGGACTATCATAAGAGAATTTCCCTTTCTGCACCGAAGGTACGGGAGCAGGTGCAGGTGTTGTTGCGGGGGCAGGTGCTTTGGTTGTTCCGAGCAAAACCCCAATTCTGTCTTGTGCTTTATCTTTCTGTTCTTTATTTCCAATCTCCGATAACTTGCGCCAAGCCGCAACAGCCTTATCTTTTTGTCCCAAGCCTTCTTGTGCCTCTGCCTCGCCTTCCACTGCCTTTGTAAGTTTTGGATTATTCTTCTGTGCGAGTTGAAAATTATCGATCGCTAATTTATATTCCTTTAATTTGAGGCGAACCTGCCCCGCTCCAATATAAGCCTCTGCATTATTTTTGTCCTGTGCCAAAATTGCCCTGTATTCGTCAAGTGCCTCCTTATTCTTCCCCTGACTTGCCAAATTTTGAGCCTGCACAAGCCGTGCACTCTGTGCATTCTGTGCCGACACCGTCGAAAAAAGAAAAATAAACGCGATTAAAAAAATACGAAACATCAGGGGAAATGTAGAAAAATAACTTGGCGGTGCACATGTGGGGTATAGGGTGTGGCGTGTGGGGTGTAGGGAGTAAAGAGTAGAGAGTAGAGAGTAGAGAGTAGAGTTGAAAGTTGATAGTGGAGAGTGGAGAGTGGAATAACTTTACACTTTTCACTTTACACTTTCAACTCCTGCACTGCCGAGTTCCCCACACCCTACACCCTAATCTGCACCGCAGCGTGCAAACTTTCTACCTTCCCCTAATGCCATTTTCTGCATTTCCGCACATTGCGTCAATAGACATAGGTAGTCACAGCACTATACTTTTGGTCGCAAAAAAAAACGGCGATAACCTCCAAACCCTGTTTCAAAAAGTGGAAGTTTGCAGAATTGGAGAAGACTGTTTGGAAAAACTGAGTGAAATTTTGAATAGTTTCAGAGGTATTGCACACTCGCTTGGAGCGGAAATTAAGGCAGTTGCAATGACAGAGGCAACGAGAAAAGCCGAAAATCAAAATGAAATTTTACAAGCAGTTGAAAAAGCGTTGTGGGTTAAGCCTCGCATAATAAGCGGTGAAGAAGAGGCTAAACTTTCGTATAAGGCGATTTCAAAAGTTTATGGCGAGGGTATTCTCTCGGTTGATGTTGGCGGAGGTTCCACCGAATTTGCAAACGGAAAAAATTATATCAGCGTTCCAGTCGGTGCACTTGCACTCTATAAAAAATTCGGCGCAATACCAAGCCCCGAATACAAAAAATGGACAAAGGAAACTTTTAAGGAAATGAATCTAAAACCGTTTGCAAAACGAGATACTTATTTTGTGGGCGGGACTGCAGTTGCACTTGGAATGCTCGTGCGAGATTTGAAAACTTTTGATGAAAAATTACTCGAAGGGCAAACTGTTTTCACCGCCGATATTGAGCGCGTTATAATTCACCTCAGTAACCTTTCCGCCGATTTGCGAAACACACTTCCGGGTTTAGAAAACGGTCGCGGCGATTTGATTATTTGCGGTTTATATTGGATTCGCTCGCTTTGTGAAAAATTGAAAATTGACTCGATAAGAATTTCAACGCTGGGTTTAAGATTCGGGTTATTGTTGTGATGTTCAAATCTTGGTTATTAAAGGCTGAGGAATTGCAAGACCCGATATTGGAGGTTGCAAGTAAGGCAGAAACTCCGCAGGCGAAGTTAAATTTTTTATTACTCGGTTGTGCATTGCAGCAAAATATAACCCTTGGGGAACTGCAATTTTTTTTAACCGAATTGTTAAAAATTACTCCTGATGTTGCGGAAGTTCCAGTTTTGAGCGAAAATCAAATTGCAGATGTAATTGTTAAAGCACACTTAAAACATTGGGTGTTGTATCCGAATGTAGCGGGAATTATTTGGAGCGTTGGGAGGTTTGCAAGGGCACGCGGGAATAGACTCGATTTGTGGGTTAAGGATAAAAGCGGAGTGGAAATTTGGAAAGAATGTGCAGATATATTTTATATGGGAAAAAATAACGGAATTCGCCCGAAAGTATTGTGGTTTTTATTCAGATTATCGCTCTATGGATTTTCACATCTCGAACCTAAAACAGCAACTCCCCCATTGCCGATTTCCGCAGGTGCAAGAAGGTGGCTCATTCAAACACAACAATATAACGCGGAAGAAACACCAAAAGAAAAGTTGAAAACAGCAAATTTACTTTACGGAGAAATTTCCCCAAAAAATCCATCTCTCGCCTGCCACGCATTGCAATTTTTTTCCGAACCGAATTCAGATAATTCTTATTTTTGTCAAAAAATTTTCCCCTGTGAGTTATGTACGGTTTCCGCATATTGTCATTTGCATTTTTAATCGCCATAATTGCAATTTGTGCGATGCTTGCATTTTGCACAGCAGAAGATCCGAGCATTTTTTCATTTGATCTGTTCAAAATAAAATTCAGCGGGCGATTACCCGTAAATGCCGAGTATGCCGAACCGAATCGATATACGAGAGCAGAATTGCAGGCGAACTTAAAATACAAAATGGAAAGAGGCGACACTATGGAAGTGGAAATTTATGAGTTTGAAAAGAACATAACGAGCGAATCTTTTTTTGAAAAAAGCGACAGTTCATTCAAATGGGGACGGAGAGTTTTTGTTTTTCATTATAGACATATTAGGGAATTACAAGATTCAATTAAAAATTTTATCCGCAGATTTCCTGCAGAGGATACGAGCGAAGTTTCGAGTGAATGGAAGGCATTCTCTTTGAGAAATATTTACCCCGAAGGAAATCGTTCTATTCAAAAGGATTATTTTTTTGGAGTGCCCGTTCAATTTGATATGCTAATTCGCACATACAAAGACGGCGAATGGGACTGGGTTTGTGCACGGAGTTCCGGTGAAGTTGAAAAAGAGGAGTGGGAAAAATTTTATAACGATTTAGGTAAAAATTTATTGCCTGAGGATAGATTTTCTCTTGTAAAAAGATTGCCAAGCGGCGTTGTGGTTGCGGTTTATGGCGATTTGGACAGTGCAAAAATGGCAGAAAAATATTATGATTTTATGAATAGGGTAAGGTGAAATAATGGAAGAAATTAAAGTTGGCATTCACGATTCCGAACAGAGATTGGATAGATTTTTGAGGAAAACTTTTCCGAATGTTTCTATAAATTTTTTATTTTCAATTTTGAGAAAAAAAAAGGTTAGGGTTAACGGAGCGGTGGGAAAAGCGGCACAGAAATTGGCACTTGGCGATAATATTTGTATATACGAAAATTTACCGCAACAACAGATTGAAAAATCGTTTGCAACAGAGATAATTCCAAAATTAGAATTTGCACTTCTCAGAGATGATTTTGCAATTATTGAAAAAATGTGCGGAGTGCCAAGCCAATCGGGAACGAATTTGCAAAAGGGAGAATCGCTTGTTGAGCAGTTAGAGGCGTGGGCTTTTCATAATAATAAAACCGATTTTAAGCCTGCACTTGCTCACAGACTTGATAAAGATACTTCGGGAGTGATTATAGCGGCATTGACCGGGCAGGCGCTACGAAAATTGACGGAGATTATCAGGGACAGGAAAATTAAAAAAGAGTATTTGGCATTGGTGAAGGGACATATCGAAAAGAAAAAAGGAACAATAGATTTGCCCCTCGATAAGGAGGCAATTACTCATTATGAAGTTGTTAAATCTTTTGTCGATTTTGACCTTGTGCGTGCCCGCATAGAGACGGGGCGAAAGCATCAAATTCGATTGCACTTTGCAAAAATCGGGCATCCTATTTACGGAGATTCTCTGCACGGCGATTTTGCGTGGAACAGGGAATGCAAAAAGAAATTCGGCATTTCGAGATTGTTTTTACATTCTGCATATCTTGAGTTTGAATGGGATGGTGAAGTGATAAAAATAGAATCACAACTTCCGCAGGAACTCCAAAAACTAATGCAGGTAATTTCTAAAAATTGATAAAGTCGCCTTTCACGCATTCTATTTTTATTTATAACTCAAAAAGTATAATCAAATTCCAATCAACTTTTGGAATAATTGCACTATGCACAATATAATCCTTACCGTCAAGAGTGTATTTACCGGAATTTTTCGGGGAGTTTAGCATTTCCATTCCAATTTGTTTTAGCGTTGCATTTGTGTCTTCTAAAATATTATCGGTGAGTTCTCTGGAATTATCCCAAGACGACATATAAAAACCGTCTTTGCTCAGCAAGAATGCCTTTCCTCCTTCCAATGATAAATGCTTTACAACTTTGTCTATGTTGTCTATTGACATATCCGTGCCCGCCACGCCAATGATTTTTTGTTCCCTGAAAAATGGAACCGATACCGTCACCATTTTTGTATTTACGGTGACATCTTCAAAAATTCCGCTCCAAGCCGCTTTTCCGTTTGGATTTATACCTTGCAAATACCAACCCTCAGTTGTGTAGTCAATATAGTCCTCATAATTTTTAATTTTTTTGTAAATAATTCCGTTGTTGTCGGTGAAATAGGGTTCGCCTTTAATTTTGTTTGCATAAACACCAAAATGAAATTTGTCTTTATACATTTGAAACGGCTCGTAAAAAATCCACACTCCGACTAAATTTGTATCTATCAAAAGCGAACTGCAAACGAAATTATCAAATTCTCCGTTTTCCGTTGATGAAATTGAAACACTCTCGCCATATTTTGCCAAAGTCTCCGCCAGCATTTGATTTTTGTCAAGTTCGTCTTGTATTTTCAATATTGCCATATCAAGCAATTTCCACTCCATATCATTTTTGTCTTGCTCTAAATGTTTTTGCACTACAACAAATAAGACGGCAAATATTGCAATAGTTGCAATAACCGACACAATTATGTAACGACTTTTCATTTCACAACTCCTCAATAAATTTTTCAAGGTCTTTTATCAAATCAGAATTTTTTTCTTTAACAGTTTCCCATTTGTCGTTTTTGCCCGCCATTTCAAGTTCAAATGCCCGCTCGCCAAATTCCTCTGCGAAAATAGTCCTGCAAATACCTTTTAATCCGTGAACTGCGGTTATGTATTCCAAACCCTCTTTTGTTTTCATATCTGCCAAAAGTGCAGGTGCGTGTGTTTTGAAACTCGTTATCATTTTTTTATATGCAAGTTCAGAACCGAAATATTCAATACCTTTTTGCATATTGAGATTATGCAAATATTCAGGAACGATTGCAGGATATGAAGAACTCTTTGTTTTATGAGATGAAATTTTTGGAACTTCTTCGGATATTGCAGTTGTTGCCAATAGAGGCTTTAGGTACTTATTCAATATTGCATCTAATTTGCGAATGTCTATGGGCTTTGAAATAAAATCGGTGAATCCTTTTTCCACAAACATTTTATCGTTGCCCACCATTGCATTGGCGGTAAATGCTATTATAGGAACGGTTTTTGCATTGCCTACTTCAAGCGAGCGGATGATTCTTGTTGCCTCAATTCCATCCATAACCGGCATCATGTGATCCATAAAAATTAAATCATATTTTTTGCCGCTTTTAATTAAGTCAATCGCCCGTTCTCCGCTTGTTGCAAGTTCAATGTTCAAGTCGTAAGGCGTTAAAAGCCCCTCCGCAACATCCAAGTTTAACCGCACATCATCAACAACCAAAAGGGACATATTTGTGAATTTTGTTTTGATAATAGTTTGATTCTTTGCAAATTTTTCCGCCGAATGTTTGAAAGTTTGCAAATTCTCCGCAACCTCACTGCCTATTGGCGTTTCCTTTATTATTTTTTGCGGGAAAGAAACCGAGAATGTAGAACCGACTTTGTATTCACTTTGAACTTCAATATGCCCGCCCATCAATTTGGTTAATTTTTTAGAAATGGAAAGTCCAAGACCAGTGCCTTCAATCGTTTTGTTTTTTGCAGTATCGAGTCGGTTATATTCACCAAAGAGTTTTGGCAAGTCCTCTTTTTTAATACCTATGCCCGTATCGCGAATATCAAAACGGAGAGATTTAGATTCATACATCGCTCTAAACTCCACCTCTCCTTCTTTTGTGTATTTTACCGCATTGCTCACAAAGTTGTTAAGCACCTGTTTAATTCGCAGATAGTCGCCGTTCAAACGAGACGGAATTTCTGGCGAAACCGAAATTTTAAAATTGAGCGGCTTAGACCCAATTCTCGCCTGTGCCATAATTGCAATATCATTCACCAAACTCGGAATATCGTAATCTTCCGGGATAATCTCAAACTTGCCGCTTTCAATTTTGCTCAAATCCAGAACATCGTTAATCAAACTCAAAAGGCTGTTGCTCGAAACAAAAATCTTTTCCAAATTATCTCTGCTCTTTTCGGACAAGTCATTTCTTTCAAGTTCAATTTGCCCCAAGCCGATAATTGCATTTAACGGAGTGCGAATCTCGTGGCTCATAGTTGCCAAGAAATTGCTTTTTGCTTTTGACTCCTCCTCTTTCAAATTTGACTTGTTATTCAAACGAACTAAAATTACGCTTAGAACGCTTGCAAAAATAAAATTCAGCAGAACCACTATAATAATTGCAGAATGTAAATCACTGTAATATTCTACTAACGGCAAAACGATATATAAATTCCAGTTGTTTATGGATTTTCTTTTTACAACGAAACTGTTTTCTTTTAAGAAATTTTTAATGTCTATTTGCGAATCATCATTTTTATCGTTCACAAAACGAATCCAAGAAGGGTCAATTTGAAGTATGTGTTTGCCGATAAGAGAATCTATGCGGTGCGTTAAAATCTTGTAATTTTTATCAACTAAAAATGTGTTGCCGCCTTTGAATTTTGTGAATTGCCCCACATAATCAATCACAAATTTTGAAGGTATTGCAAAATTTACAACTCCTATTGACTTTCCGTTATTGTCAAAAAATTCTTTTGAATAAGATATAACTTCTCTGCCCATTAAATTGCGTTCTATATACGGATGGTTAAACGCTATTTGTCCTGCCGTTTGTTTTGCATTTTGAAACCAAATTTGCTGTTCGGGATCTTTTACTATAAAATCAAAATTTACCGAGAATGTTTGTCCGTATAACACCCCGTAAATGTAGGATGTGTCGTAATTATTGCTGTTGAATTTTTTGTATGAAATGCTTTTTGCAAAATCCTCTATTTTTTTTATGTCGCTTGTATTTTTGGCAAAGATTTCTAAGCGAAACAAGTCCTCGGAAATACCGCTGCCCAGATTATCGGAATAAGCATTTATTGCCTTTTGAGTTAAATCCGCCACAATCACTATTTCGGTTTCTAACCGACTTCTCATTGTTTTATCTACAACAATATAAGTGCAAAGCGCAATGAGTGCGAATGCTATAAAAATTATGCACACATAAAGTGTGTTGTTGCGGACACTTTTTAGGTTCATTTTGTGTAAAGTAGTAAATTTACTCGGCAGTGGAGGGTGGAGGTGTATTTAATTAAATTTCAATTGCAATTTTATCGAGCCAAAGCCAACCTTCACCTTGCAGCGCGAGAAAATCTCCGTTTTTTGAACTGTTTAATGTAATGTATCCTTTTTTTAGAAAAGGAGCAACTCTCCCCAAATCAAATTTTTCACTGAATTTTTGTTCGTATTGCAAAAGAGATAAGCCGTCCCGCGTGCGCAGCGATAAATAAATCATTTCAAGTTTTTTTCCGTTTGTATTGGGTAAATCAAAACACAACTCGGAATTTTTGCAACCGTTTTTCACCCAATTTTTCCACCCCGAAAATCCGAGCGGCGAATGCGAGCGAATCCCGTTTATGCTGCTGTGAGCAGATAACCCTATGCCGAGATAATCTTCTTGTTTCCAATATGAACAGTTGTGCAAACTTTCGTGATTTGGCAGGGCAAAATTTGAAACCTCATAACGCCGTAAATTGCCGTTGCAAACTTGTTCAACTCCTCTTAAATACATTTCCGCGTATAAATCTTCGTTTGGTGCGGGAATTTTGCCTTTGTCAATTTGCTGTTTTAAGAAGGAATTTTTTGAAATAGTCAATCCGTAAAAACTCAAATGTTTTATATCCATATCCGTAAGCGTTTTAATATCGGTCAAAAAATTTTCCGTATTTTGATTAGGCAAACAGAACATTAAATCTGCCGAACCTGTTGAAAATTTTTCATTCAATTTTTCAAAAGCGCAAAGGGCGTTTTTTGCGGTGTGCTTTCTGCCTATCATTTTCAAAATATTGTCGTCTAACGACTGTATTCCCAAACTGAAACGGTTTATTCCAAAATCCGCGACAAGAGAAATTTTTTCATCGCTCACCTGTTCGGGATTCCATTCAACAGTGCTCTCTTTTAAGTGTCCGAGTTTAATGTCAAAATTTTTCAAAACATTTTTCAAACCCAAAAAAAGTTTTTGCAAATTGGCAACAGATAAATGAGATGGCGAGCCTCCGCCTATATATAAGGTTGTATTTCCGCTATCATTTTCGCGAACAGCGACAGGCAACTCCAAAAATCGCAATTGCAATTCCATTAACAATAATTCAATATATTCACTCTGCACCCGTTCAGGCACAGGCATAGCACAAAAATCGCAATAAGCACATACCGATGAGCAAAACGGAATGTGTATATATAGGGCAGGCATCGCTTGGCTCGTTAAAATCACTCCAAATAAGTATATCCGTATAATCCCGAACGGTAAATGCTGAGAAATTCTCTGCCCTCTTGCGTGGTGATTTTGCCGGCTTGAATTGCACTTTTAACCCAATTTTCCATAGTCCGCACCAAAGCCTTATCCGAAAAATTCACATACTCCAACACATCGGAAACCGACTCTCCCGCGATAAATTTTTCAATTTCATAAGAATCGCCTTTGCAGGAAATGTGAACTACATTAGTATCTCCGAAAAGATTGTGAAGATCGCCCAAAATTTCTTGATATGCACCTATTAAATACACGCCGAGATAATAAGACTCGCCTTCTTTTAAGGTGTGCAGCGGAAGAGTGTGCCGAATTTCGCCTCCGCTCACAAACAGGTCAATTTTCCCGTCGCTGTCGCAGGTTATGTCTTGAATTGTAACATCTACATTGGGTTCTTCGTCCAAGCGTTGAATCGGTAAAATTGGGAAAATTTGGTCAATAGCCCAAGAATCGGGCAAACTCTGAAACAGCGAAAAATTGCCGAAATATTTTTCTGCGAGCAAGCGCGGAAGTTCGTCTAATTCATAAGGCTGATGCCGCATTTCCTTTGCAATTCTCGCCGCCTTTCGTGCGATAGACCAAAATAACCGCTCACCGATAGCGCGATTTTCCAAATTGAACGCACCTGTCCGAAATCCGTTCAAAACATCATCGTGAAGTTGAACTGCATCGTGCCAACTTTCGGTTAAATTTTTCTGCACCAAGTTTTTGAAAATTCCGTGCAAGTCTTTAATTTCATCGGGGTCGTCTTTGCCGACTTCTCGCTTTCCGTCCTCAAAATACGCGGGTGCGGTCTTTTCCAAAATATCAAAAATCAGCAAACTGTGATGTGCGGTTAAGGCTCTTCCCGTTTCTGCAATTATATTGGGGTGCGGGAGTTCCAACTTGTTGCAGGTTTCTGCAATTGCATATACAACATCGTTAGCGTATTCCTGCACGGAATAATTTACCGAACTCGAATGAGTACTTCTTGTTCCGTCGTAATCAACGCCGAGACCTCCGCCCACATCTACAAATTCAATGTTAAAACCAAGTGCGTTTAACTCCGCGTAAAACTGTGAAATTTCACGCAAGCCAGATTTTATGCGGCGAATATTTGTGATTTGGCTGCCGAGATGAAAGTGTATCAATTTTACGCAGTCGCCTAGTCCGCTTTTTTTAATTCTCTGCAAGGCGTCTATTAACTCCGAAGAATTTAAGCCGAACTTGCTCTGGTAGCCGCCCGATTCCTCCCAATGACCGCTGCCGCTACTCGCTAATTTTATGCGAATCCCAATGTTGGGTTTAACTCCGAGTCGCTTGGAAAGGTCAATTATCAACGCTAATTCAATAAATTTTTCAACGACTAAATAAATTCTCTTTCCCATTTTTTGAGCGAGCAGTGCCAACTCTATAAAATCTTCGTCTTTGTAGCCGTTGCATATAATGAGCGATTCCGGGTTATCAACATTTGCCAAAACCGCGTGCAGTTCCGATTTTGAACCCGCCTCAAGTCCTATATTGAATTTTTTCCCGTGCTCCAAAACCTCTTCCAAAACCGCCCGCTGCTGATTGACTTTTATGGGGAAGACATTGTAAAATTTTCCGCCGAATTTATACTCTTTGCGCGCCTGCTCAAAGCAACTGTTGATTTTTTCGATACGGGAATCCAAAATATCCGAAAACCGTAACAGAATCGGCGTGGCAATATCGCGGAGTGATAAGTCGCGCATCACTTCGGTAAGGTCTATCGTGGGACCTTTTTCTTTTAGCGGCTGCACTATGGCGTGCCCTTTTTCGTTTATATCGAAATACCCAATGCCCCAGCCCCTTACATTGTAAAGTTCCCGTGAGTCGTCAATAGTCCATTTCCTCATTGGAGGGAAGGTAGTTATTTTAGTGGAGAGGGTAGAGAGTAGAGAGTAGAGAGTAGAGAATAAAGTTGAAGGTTAAAAGTTGAAAGTTGAAAATAAAGAATAATTCGTTGAATAAGTATAGCCGCCCAATTAAAAAGGAGTTGTGATAATCTGTATAAACAATGGCGGCAATAATAACTTTACACTTTTCATTTTACACTTTCAACTCTTGCACCGCCGAGTTTCCACACCCCACACCCTATACCCCTGCAATGCGGAGGTAATTTTCTACACTACCCCCGTGCAATGGTGCTATAACGCCTCGATTTCGGCACCGGATAGGTTTGTAATTTCGGCAATTACAGCGGATGGGATTCCTTTAATTCTCATTGTTCGGGCTATAGATATTTTGCTACGAGTCTCACCCCGAGCCTCACCCCTTGCCTCGGCGGCGTGCTCACGGGCGTATTGGTCTCGTTCGCCTTTTAGCCTCGATTCATACATATAGCGAGCATTCTTATCTGCACTGATTACTTTTAGCGTGTCATACGCCTGCTTGATGATTGGGTTTTTTGCTGCTAATGCCATAAAGTCTGCCTCCTTCTCCGATTTCAAAAACTGTAGCCAATTCAGTAAATCTGTATCTTTTTCTGTGGCTATTTTAGTCAAATCCAATACATTTATCTCTTGCAAATCGTTGAACAAAAATCCCTCTTCCGTCTCTAACATCCGAAAACGAGTATGGCATTTTTTGGATTCCGTTATTAGCGGGTAATTTACTATGATAATGCTTATGGCAGGCTTTAGTTCGGAATAATTACAGCCTTCGCCTATCTGTTCGGTGATAAGTTTTGATTCGTAGTAGGTAACGCGGGAACGCATTTCAGGGAAAGGCTCTACTTGTATCTCAATATCTATGATTTTGCCGTTAGAGAGTTCCGCTTTTACATCGAGAATGTTCAACTTGTCTTTTAGGTATTCCGCTTTGAGGTGCGTGTTCTCTAAGGATACAGTTTTAAGTTCACTCGCACCTAAGTGCAATACCGCTCTTAGAAATTCTTTGAGTAGGTGTATATTCCGTTTTTCGCCAAATAACATTTTGAAGACAAAGTCGTCTTTGGGAGGGAGTATCGTTGGCATTTTTTTAGGTTTTATGGGCATTGAGGGAAATATAGAAAAAATGGGGAATAGGGAGATTCGTCATTCCCGCGAAGACTACCAGAGTAAACCAAGATTCCTATGCGGGAATGACAGTAGGGGTGGCATTTATGCCGCCCTTCCGTAGGGGCGACCATTAGTCGCCCACTATTAACAAGGGAACGCGGTGTGTGCTGAACGCACCAAAAAAGTTGAACGAGTAAAGTGAAAAGTGTAAAGTTATTATTGCCGCCATAGTTTATACAGATTATCTCAATGTCTTTTTAATTGGGCGGCTATACTTATTCAAAAAATCATTTTCAATTTTAAACTCTATAAACTTGCAAGTTGGTTTATAACTCTCAACTCCTGCAATGCGGAGGTAATTTTTCTACATTCCCTAAATGCATTCTAATAAGTCCGTTCTACTAAAAAATGTGCGTCCGTTAGTAAATGGTGAATTTCAAGCCGAGCAAAATATTTGCCTTTTATGCAATTGCGAAAGCGGGCAAAAATCCGAAGTCAAACAAGAAATAAATGCTAAAGGACTTCTCGCTCTTCCAACTTTATATGCACTCGGAGTGGATTTCAGGGAACCCAATCGAGATGATGTTTATTCTTTTGCCGATGGTTTTGAGGCGATGAAAAGAGGCGGTTTCACAAGTGCATTATACGAGAGTGCGGCAAACCCCATAGACGACTTACCCAAACTCCGTTCAATACGGCAGATTTGCAACAAGAAGTTTAACATTTCATTTTTGGCTTCGCTCAGCGTGGAAAATCTGCACAAAAATATAAGCGAAATGTTGGAATTGAGCAATGGCGGTGCATTCGGTTTTGGCGACGGCTCGCACCCCGTAGGTAATTTGCGTTTTTTAAGAATGGCGTTAGAATACGGGAACATCACGGGCAAAACATTTTACCTGCATCCGCTTGAACCAAACCTTGCACAAGCAGGCACCGTTCACGAGGGTGTTTATTCCGATACAATGGGTTTTAAGGGTATTCCAGAACAAGCCGAGACCATTGCCGTTTATCAAATTTTGGAACTCTCCAAATGGTTTGATACTCCCGTTCATCTCCGCGAAATTTCGTGTGCGTGGAGTTTATCGCTGATTGCACAGGCGAAAAAACAAGGCGTAAAAGTTTCATGCGATGTGGGAATTTATCACTTGCTCTTTGACGATTCCTCTTTAACTTCGCTTTCCTCCGAGTTCCGTTTCAATTCGCCTCTCCGCACTGCAAAGGATAGAGAGCGACTGTGGAAAGGTCTGTTGAACGGCACAATCGATAAGATAAGCGTCAATCATTTTCCCGTGCGACCGCAAGATAAACAAACCAATTTTGAAGACTCCGTTGCAGGCTCAGTATCTCTTGAAATTGCACTTTCTGCATTATGGCAAGAGGCGGCAAATCAAACAGAAGGGCATCCCGAAAAAATTTTTGAATGGCTGGGGGATGAACCTAAAAAACAAATGGGAATAGATGATGCAAATAAAAACCTAATTCTCTTTGACCCTGAATGTGAATGGACGGTTACGGAAAAAACCTTTGCAGGTGCAGTTTGCAACACTCCGCTTTTGAATAAAACTTTAAAAGGAAAAATCGTTGGGACATATATAAACTCGGTATGGAACAAGGTGGATTAAGCAAAATGACAGAATTACTAAATATACAAGAGGCGGCTGAATGGGCTACGAATCACATTGGAAAGAATGTAACTACATCCAACATTTCTTATCTCATTCAATACGGAAGAATTAAAAAAGTTGGAGAAAATGGTTATACGCAAGTTTCGCAAACCGACCTTTTGAATTATTACAAGTCGTATAATGAATCGCGAAAGACCAACTTCAAAGAACGGCGAAATATTACTACGGAAATTCGACTTGGAAATTGCAATGAAATTTTGAAAGATATTTCGAATGATTCCATTGATTTGATAATTACCTCACCGCCTTATGCCGATAGAAGAAAAAATACTTATGGAGGCATTAGTCCTGAAAAATATGTTGAATGGTTTTTGCCGATAAGTAAGGAACTATTAAGAGTTTTGCAACCTGATGGAACATTTATTTTGAATATCAAAGAAAAGGCGGAAAATGGCGAACGAAGCACTTATGTTTTAGAGTTGATTTTAGCATTACGCAAGCAGGGATGGCTCTGGACAGAAGAATTCGTTTGGCACAAAAAAAATAGTTATCCGGGAAAGTGGCCAAACCGTTTTCGTGACGGATGGGAGAGATTATTGCAATTCAATAAAACTAAAACTTTCAATATGTACCAAGATTCCGTAAAAGTTCCAATCGGAGACTGGGCTAATAGTCGATTGAAAAATTTGAGTGAAACGGACAAAGTTCGCGACAATGCAAGAAATGGCAGTGGATTTGGAAAAAATATTTCAAATTGGTTAGGAAAAGAAACCGTATATCCCGATAATGTCTTGCATTTATCCACCGAATGCAACAATAAAAATCATAGTGCCGCATTTCCAGATGCTTTGCCGGAATGGTTTATTAAACTTTTCACTAAGGAAAATGATGTGATTTTAGACCCATTTGCCGGTTCAGGAACAACCTTGCGAGTTGCACAAAAAATGCAGAGAAACTCCATCGGGATTGAAATTATCCCTGAATATGTCGAGTTAATAAAATCGCAAATAACCCAAAATCAACCAACTATTTTCTAAGAATGAATGGAGAAAAGAATGAATGAATCAATAATCCCGGATGTGATAAAATATGTCGAAGAAAACATCTGCACTTTTCATGAAAAAAGATTAAAAAGTTTAGATTCGCTAAAATTATCTGATGTCTTAAAACGCAAAAATCCGTATTTATTCAAAGCCAAAAATACAGAAACTTCAGAACAAATTGTGAGAGGCATTGTCTATGCTCACATTTCATCAAACGAAGAAACAATCTTTGGAGATTGGCTTGAAGGACTGGCTATTTTTGTTAATGAAAAAGTATATGGCGGATGGAAATCAGGTATTAGAAATATTGACCTTGAATTTGATAAAGATGGCATTCGATATATTGTAACCATAAAATCAAGCAAGAATTGGGGAAACAGCAGTCAAGTCACCAAACTTATTTCGGATTTCAAAATTGCAAAAAAAACCTTGCGCACAAGCAATTCTCAACTTCAAATTATTGCAGTAAATGGTTGTTGTTATAGCATTGACAACAAACCGGATAAAGGCGACTATTTCAAATACTGCGGACAAGAATTCTGGACTTTCATTTCCGGTAATGCAAATCTATATTTGGAAATTGTAGAACCACTCGGATATAAGGCAAGTGAGAAAAATACCGAATTTCAAACATTATACAATCAACGAATCAATATATTTACAAGAGATTTTGCGAATCTATTCTGTGATAATAAAGGTGATATTGATTGGAAAAAGTTAGTCGAATTTAATTCCGGAAAAATGAAGAAACTCAACAAGTAGCATAGAACTATGAAAGACAAGAAATCGACAATTATTTTTCAAAATTCAAATAATAACAAAAGCATAAAAAATGCCAAACTGCAGCCAAATTGAAATTCCGTTAGAGCGTAAAAACGACCTTCAAAAAGCGATCGCGGAAAAATTGAACCTGCCACTCTCCGCGTTTTATATAGACAGAGTGTCATTAGACAGCAGACGAAAGGGAAAACCTTTTTGGTGTTGTAATATTATTGTGGGCGATCCGCCTATCGCGCTACGAAATAATTTTAATACCCGTCTTGCAAAAGAAGTCTCAATAATCGGTGCAGGACCTGCAGGTTTATGGGCAGCACTCGGCTTATTGCGAGCAGGGCACAAAGTTCATTTATACGAGCAGGGAAAACCTGTGGAGGAGAGATTTCGCGATATTCGCCGTTTCATTAAAAGCGGAATTTTTAACCAAAATTCAAATATTCTTTTTGGCGAAGGCGGAGCGGGAACTTTTTCCGACGGAAAATTAAACACAAGAACTCGCAACGAATATACTCGCCAAGTTTTAGACGACTTAATAAAAGCCGGAGCAAATGAAGAAATTGCCTACCTTGCAAAGCCGCATATCGGCACAGACCAATTGCAATTCTTAATAAAAAAAATTCGTGCGTGGATACTTGAACTCGGCGGACAAATTCATTTTGAAAGCGTTTTGCAAAATATATCCGTGCAAAGCGAAAGCGGAATGTGCAATAGCGGAGGCGGACAAAACGAAAAATCGGGAGTATTAACCGCAATAAAAATCAACAACGAATGGCTCCCTTGCGAATCGCTAATTATCGCCTGCGGACACTCCGCCCGCGATTTATACGCAATATTAAAATCGAACGGAGTTAAATTAGAAGGAAAATCTTTTGCAATCGGAACGCGCGTTCAGCACCCGCAAAAATTTATAAACGAAACGCGTTTGGGATACGGAGTTGATTACAAATTAACAGGTGCTGCAGACTATACGCTTGCAGGAAAAACCGCATACTCATTTTGTATGTGCCCCGGCGGAGTTGTTGTTCCTTGCGCATCCGAACCAAACGGAGTTTGTTCCAACGGAATGAGTTATAGCCGAAGAAATTCGCCCTTTGCAAATTCTGCAATAGTAACACAGGTGGAAATTAAAGCAAACGACACAACAAGCGGAATAGAATTGCAGAGAGAAATTGAAAAAAAAGCATTTGAACTCGGCGGGAAAAATTATTCTCTACCAAAACAAACCGCGGAGGACTTTTTGAAAGCAAAAACTTCTTGCGATTCGCCCAATAATATATGGGAAATTTTACCGAAAAATATATGTGAAAATTTGGCAAACGGACTTATTGAATTTGACAAAAAAATCCCTAACTTCATAAAACACGGCACGCTCATAGCCCCCGAAACCCGAACTTCCTCGCCTTTAAGAATTTTGCGGGACGAAAACCTCGAATCCGTTTCGGTAAAAGGCATATTCCCAATAGGCGAAGGTGCAGGCTATGCAGGCGGAATTATAACAAGCGCTGCAGACGGGTTAAAATTAGCCTGAAACTTCGCCGTTTCCCCCGTTAGCCCTGCGGGCGCTAAAAACGGGGGAAGGTGAAACGGCTTTGTCAAAAAAGCCGTGAAACAAAGGGGGATTTTTTATAGAAGGTGCA